>RFGN01000494.1 GCA_003696645.1 Gammaproteobacteria bacterium
AACCGAATTGGGGATCCTGCAATACCTACATGAGAATGTATAACGCTAGGTTCCACAAAAAGTCACGAAGGGATATTGCTATTCACCGAAACACGAAATGCGAGATCCTGATACACCTCTACGATATAGAGCCAGTTGAACTGATTGAACCCCTCTACTCAACATTCAAATATCGCATGAACCGCGAAGGGTTCATGGATAAGGTCGATGAGGCAAAATATACGAGGGTCATGGTATTCGGGCCATATCCACGGGAGGTGGCTGAAACAGTCCAGTTGAACTTGGAAATGGCGATTGCATTCTACTTGAATTATGCCATATTCAACAAGCATACAGGTAAGCGCAGATTCTCGATTTCTCAGCGACTAGTGATGATGGAAGATGACCATGTTGACCGGACTCGAAAAAATCCCCCTTCCAAGTCCAACTGATCGAACCAAGCTGGCGCTTATCATCATTGATGATGACCCAGATCTTGCTTGGAAGGCGGTGAGAGATCTATATCATCGCGGAGTCCCGGTGTATCCACAAGTCCTTACCAAGGATAAGTTTACCAAGGCAAAACTGCGAGAAGCCAAGAATGCTCTCATGATGTTCCTGGTAGGTAACTCGGATTCGCGTGTCATGGTAATATCGCACCCATTCAGGGACAAAAAAGATTTCGAATGGGTCAAGATAAGGCTTGACCGTGCTGATTTCCGCACTATGTTGCTGCTGTCCTTTACGGACAAGATCAATGAGGAGATCATGGGAATAGTCAGAGTTGACGAGTGGGACGATGCTCTTGAGCGGATCGTTCAGCATTTCCGTGACAACTAAAAAAGACTATATATTTAGGTCTTTTTTGCAAGCTCCCCTAAATAGAAGTGTAACCAAGTCAAATGGAGGACCAACATGACTGCACAAAACATCACTATCCTGACCGAAGAGGAAGCCAACACCCCGGCAACCATGAGCACCGCAAATGTATGGCGGGCTATGGTAGTTGTGGAGCGTCTTGCGAAGACCGGCGATGTTAGCATCACTGAATACCCGGAGCTGTATCAGTTCTACAACGAGCTGAAAACGGCTGTCGAAAATGCACTTGGCCGGAGCGTTGATGATATTCTGGCCGACTTCCGCAAGCGTCTTGAGGAGGCTTCCAAGAATCTCGGTAATCAGGACAACAACACGGGAGACGCACAATAATGAGCACCTTTGCAAGCATGGTATCAACAGGTTCTGACGAAGAGCCCATTCAGTCTTTTGATCTACCGGAGACTCATGGCGCCCGCCATGTAGCCACCCTGAAATCAACCGGGGAGCGGGTAGTCATCGTGGGGCATCAAGTTGTAAAAGAGCAGACGCTGGACAACTCTGAGCCCGTCAAGCGGCATCGGGTGCTGATCGTTCTGTTTGAACGGCTGGCTACGGTGGATCAGCTAGAGCTCATCAAGATCGTTATGTCCGATGAAGCCCAGCACAATGATTTCCTGATCGGTGATACTGAGAACCCAGGGGTGCTCGGTCGGCACACCTATCGGAATACCCAAAAGAGTTGGTTCGATTTCCTTTGTGAACAGGGTATTCCGCGTGGCCTGACCAAGGATGTGAGCGCGCTGGCACTCAGCAAAATCATGGCGGTTGTCGATGCAGGTGAGCTGATCTATGCCAACAAGCACCAGGAACAGTTCATTTATGGCAAGGCTGCGCCGGTTAACGCCGAGGCGGCAAAGCGCAAGAAAGCGGTAACGATGTATAACCGAGCTCTTGAAAAGATGCGCCGGGGTGAGCCCCTGCTCCCAGAGGAGAAGCATCTTCTTGGCGACGAGATCGGGTTTGGCAAGGATGCCGATGTCATCAATGCCAAAATGGAAAACCTGGAGAACACGGTGAACCAACTGGCAAACACCGTTAACCAGCTTGCTCAACTGGTCGCTGCCAGCGCTACCAAGGAAGAAGAAAAACCGAAGACGGCCAAGAAAACCACTCGCGGCGGTCGTCGTAAGAAGACCACGACAACTGCTTCTTCAGAGGAGGCTGCCTGATATCAATGAGGGCGGGAACTCATATCCCGCCCTCATACCCATCCTTCTGCAACAATGAGGTGACCAATGGATCAGGATGAATCCATCCGCGTGCAGCGAGAAGAACTCATGTCGATCATCGAACGATATGAGGCACTGGAGAATACCAAGAAGGAAATCATGGAAGATCAACGGGATCTGATGAAAGAAGCCAAGTATCGTGGATACGATCCCAAGGCAATCAAAAAAATCATCAAGCTACGCAAGATGGACCCGAATCAGCGATATGAAGAACAGGCAATCATCGAAACCTATATGGAAGTTCTCGGACTCGAATGAGATCGAGGAACATTTATACCGATGCATGTTCGGAGACAAGCTACCTTTCGTAATCAAGTTTCCCTCGTATGGCGAGGAAGATGAAATAGAACGGGAAATGGTTGTGAAAATTATCACGGCCTTGCGGAAGGTGCAGGACGAGGAGAAACTCAACAAGCTGGTAATGGCGCTATCTGCGAGGTATTCTGCAAAGATTTTGGAGTGGCTTGCTGATGTGATTAATGGGGTATCGTTACCAGCTACTCCACTCGGTAAACTGAATCGTCGCCTTGAAAAACCCCTGATCCCGCCATTCTATGCAATCTTGAACTGGGATGTTGGGAGATTGGATGGATTTGTCTTTGCAGAGCCCCTATCGAAACCTATCATCTTTGCAAATTTCATCGGGAAAACGGAATGCCTGACAACCAAAGCATTGAGTCGAACAGGAAAGCTCCCAGTGAAGTTTGACATAGAACAGGGGCAATATGTGGTCGTTGTGAAAGATCGGATAGCGGAAGAATGGGCTATTCTATGCGGTGGGTTGATTCATGATCGAAAGTTCGATCTTGACACCACGATGAATTTCGTGGAAGAAATGGACTATCCATTGGTCGAAGGGGGTATGTTTGTCTCCCAAGAATACGCCGAGGGATGGCTGGAGCAACATCGACTGGAGAAGGAGATGGTGAGATGTTTACGGTGATCGAGGATGACCGAGCACTAGATGACTTTGGTCGCCCATATTACATGATGGGTGGCATTGTTGATGCTCTACTGGATGGCAAGGAGCCTACCAATTTTCCTGTCGCAGGAGAGCTTGCCATCCTACAGGAGGATGTTCCCTGGGAATGGAGAGCAACCCCTGTAGTAGTTCCTGATCCAAGTGACGGCTTACCACCGCTTGATGTGCAGCTGACTATTCGTCTTTTGGACACATATTTGACCATGCTTCCCCCAAATGCTCCAGCGCCAGAGCGCTATCGGGAGAGGCTGCGGGATGAACTGGTTGAGGCTCAGAAACCCCATGTGCAACGTGTCATTGTGTCTGCTATCGAGGCATATGACCGGGTTCAGGAAAAGTATCCTGAAATTGTCATTGGGGTTGGTAGGGGATCGGCTTGCGCATCCCTGATCCTGTTCCTACATGGAGTTCATTTGGTCGATCCTGTCCTCTACGACATTCCCATGAAGGAGTTTTACAAGGAGGCAGAGGCCTAAGTATTAGTAGAAGAAACGGAGGAATGATGTTATGGCACTTGAACGAACTGCTCGCGGAGAGCTAGTTAATGTCGATGAAATCATCGAGCGCGCTCGCATGAAACAAGCTGGTGGGACGCAGGAAATCCACTCACATGCAAAGCCGGATGCAAACCCGGATCTGTCCAAAGTCAAAGGGTTCATTCCCACGCCGCGTAGTATGGTGGATATGACTGCGGTAACTGTTGGGGGATCAAAACGAACCAAGGCCAAGACTACAAAGAAGGAATCTCCCAAGGAAAAGACCACCAAGAACAAAACCATTGATGGTATCGACGAAATTCTCGATGACATGACGTGATATAATCAATGAAATGGACGGATGAGCAACTCCATATCTTTGCCTCTGTAGAAGAGATGGTGCGGGGCAAAGGTAGGCGGGGTATTTTTGTAAATTCGGTTGCTGGTGCTGGTAAGACCACCATGCTGGTGGAATTGTTGGATCGGCTGTTGGAGCGTGGCGTCGCGGCCAAGGACATCCTGTTCGTATCATTCAACCGTTCTATCAGGGATGAAATTCACGAGCGAACGAATGGCAAGGTTGCGGCGAAAACTATCCATGCTATGGGCTATGAGATCATCAAGACATACTTCCATCGTTCTTGGGGAGTCTCGGTTGCAATCAATGAGGATGTCGCCACGGAACTACATGATTCACTCGGCATATCATCAGACCTGACTACTGGGCTATCCATGCTCAAGAAAAACGGCATCGTCCCGGCAGGTAGTATGGCAGTAGATGCGGCGACACAGGTAACTGCCGAGGAATTGCGCGAGATATTGCAGATGACCGAGAATGGTAACCCCGAACATGCGGAAAACCTACTCGCTATCCTGCAAGAGAGCTTTGACGACAACAAGATCATGGAGCGAGGCTATATCGACTTTGATGATGCTATCTGGTTGACTCTAAAGAAGAATCAACGGGGCTTTCCCATCGTTCCCAAAACGAGAAAAGTCATCATCATTGACGAGGCACAGGATCTGTCATGGTCTGACATTGTATTCCTTGATCTCCTTACGAGAAATGATGCATTGGTTATTGGCGCAGGCGACCCGCACCAAAACATCTATACATGGCGCGGCACCACCGAAGATAATATCACGATGATCAAACATCTGTTCAATCTCACGGAACTTTCTCAGAACCTCACGTTCCGATGCGCGAAGGCGATTTCGGCATATGCCCGAAAATTCAACAGAAAAATCAAGAGTTTCGAGAACAACCCCCAAGGCCGGGTAGAAGTTGTCGGAAAGGGTTTCCTTTCCAGACTACAGAAGGGTGACATAGTAATCTGCCGAGAGCACGATTTCCTGTTGAGGCGTTTCGTAACCATCATGGAGCATCCAGATGTCATATAC
>RFGN01000495.1 GCA_003696645.1 Gammaproteobacteria bacterium
GAGGCAGAAGGCATTGATGTGGAATGAGCTGTCGGTTTTGAAGAACGGTTCTTTGGAAAGAACCGTTCTTTTGGATTGGAGTTGAAATTTGTTCTTGTTGGGATTTTCGTAGTAGAACTGAATGATCTTTAGGAAGGTTTGATAGTCATTGTCGTCTCTAAAAATTTCCTGTCTGGCGACGCCGCGATTGTAGATGTGGTAGTAGTGATCTTTCTGGAAGTTTCTGACGTAGTACTTGCTAGGCATATTGGTTTGAAGAACGGTTCTTTTTGTTTAGGCTAATTGATGATCCAGTAGTTGAATTCGATTTTTTGGCTGGAGGCGTTTTTGGTGGCAACGGTGAAGCCTTGGCCTTCGATGATGTCGGTGACCGAGAGGATTTTGTCGGTGATGGTGGTGGGGGTGATGAAGATCTTGGAGTTTTGGGTGACTGAGGTGTTTTTGACGAAAATGCGACCCCTGCGTGGCGGGAGGCTGGCTTGGCCGATGGAGGGGTCGATGGTAATGGCTGAGGCGCTGGCTTCTGAAAGAACGGTTCTTTCTGGGCGGAGGGTGGCGCTGGCGGAGGCGATGAGAGATAGTTGCGCGCTCGAGGTAGCCACGTGGATTTTGCCCAAAACGGCGGTTTTGGCTTCGACTGTTTGTGATTCTATGTCTTTGGCGATGACTTTTTGGGCGGTGAGGGTGCCTGCGATATCAATGTTGCCCTGTTGGGTCATGAGGATTTGGCCATTAAAGATGTCGACGTTGCCAGCGAGGGTGTTGGATTGCAATCTCAGCGGTTCGATGGTGGTGGAGATGGTGCTTTCTATGCCATTGATTTCGATGAAGCCGGCGTTCAATACTCCAGTGATGCCGACGTCGTTGAGGACAGCTTTCTTGGTTACCTGCAGCGCCTCCAGTTGGCTGGCGGTATTTTGAGTGAGAGTTTGGGTGGCTTGGGTTTCAAGACTCAAGGTATGGTCAACTAGGTTAATGGTGCTGTTGAGGAGGTCAAGATCGTTTTCGAGATCATTGATGTTGTTAGTGGTGACGGATTGGACGTCTGATAGCAGTTCTGCCGAGGCAGTGGACGTAAGGAGGTCGGTTATTTCGAGGTCGGCGGATGGAGTGGCGTTTGGTATAGCAACTGCGGCCAATGTCGGGCTGTCTGTGGCGATGCCACTGACCACACCTGAAGCGCTGGCATTGGTGGTGAGTAGGGCAGAGAGACTGGCTTGAGCGGAGGAGATTTCGTTAGTGAGGTTGGCGACTCGAGCGCTGTCGCTGGCCTTCTGGTCTTTCAGGTGGGCGAGCTCGGATTCGAGTTGATCGAGGCGGGCGAGGATGTCTGGTGAAAGAACGGTTCTTTCTGAAGAGCGGTTCTGTTGTTCGGCCTCTAGGGCGGTGAGCCTGGCTTCGATTTCTTGGAGGTTGATTTCACCATTTTGGTTAAGGGTGAGTTCTTCTAATTTGCCTACTTTTTGAGCGAGAGCTTGAATGCCTACCAGAGCAACTCCAGCGGGATCGAGGGTACTGATGGTGGTATCGTTTTCACCGATGCCGAAGGTGTGGTAGAAGTCTTGAGCGGTGGGGCCGATGTGGGTGATGTTATCGCTGTCGGTCTTGTAGTTCCATTGAGTGATATTGAGGTTGGAGATCTTGTCCAGGATGAGATCTTTATCGAGAGCGGTGAAGTTTTCTTTTTTATTAACATCACTAACATTTGTCCAGACGCCGGAGTCAGATAGATATGCTCCCGAGACAGTGTCGATCAGTTTGCCAGAGCTGGTGGCTGGAGCAGAGGTGCCAACACCAAGCCTGTCGGTGGTGATCTGTTGAGAGAGCAGGTTGATGCTGGCGCTATTGGAGGAGATGGCGGACTGAAGGGTGTTGAGAGTTGATTCAATAGAGCTGACATCAGCTAGAAGGTTGGTGACATCGGTTTGAACATCAGCCAGGGCAGCAGCCATATCGACACCACCGACGGTAAGGGTGTTGGTGATATTGACGTTGCCATTGAAATTGGCGTTGCCGCTGTAGTTGAAGTTGCCACTGCCGTCAACGAGGACATGGGGGTCATACCAACCCGTTTCGACGAAAGCGATGATGGTGCCAGTACCGCTGCCTGTGTAATCTTCTAGGGCGCGGCCGATTATTTGCCCAGCCTGGTTAGCTTTCATGGCTGCGCCTGGAGTATCGGATGCGACGAGCGGATCGCCCTTGGCAATATTGCCGTTTTGGGTGGTGACTTTGAGCGGGACCCGACCTCGAAGAGCGATGGGATAGCTGGTGGCGCCGGGGACAGGTTCGGTTTTGTATCCTCCCAATAAGACGCCTGGATCGCTGGAGACAATGCCGATATATTTGCCCTCGTAAGCAGAAGTGGTGCGAATGACATGGGTGTTGTTGCCTGGATCGACGGTAACTATCTCTCCTGGCTCTAACTGTTGTAGGGAGGGATAGTTTTCGGCGAGGTCAATACCAGTGACGGCTGAATTGACTGAGTAGACGGTGCCAGGAGTGCGGGCGGCATCATCACAGCCTTGGCCGCCGTTGTCGTCGACGCAGATGATGCCGTTCATGACCACCAGTGAGCCTTCGGGGATATTGGAATGATCGAGGATAGAGGTAGTGCCGCCGATACCCAAGTCTCCGTCATTGTTGAAGATAAAAGTATTGGTGCCTCCCATGCCATAGATAATGTCTCCAGTGCCGTGAGTGGTGAAGGTTAGGTTGTTGTTTTCGAAAGATTCGCCAGCTTCGATGGTGAGAGGGCCGTAGCTATGAATTTTGCTAGAGGTTTGGTTAGTGAGGACGACGTCATAGGCTATAGTGACGTCACCAGCGGCGGTGAAGGAATGGGGGACAGCAGACTCGATACCAGTTTGGCTAACAGTGAAGACATCTGAGCCGTTGTTGTAGATTCCAAAGAGGTTGCCGTCAATGGCTCCGTTGGCGCCAATGTTTAAGGCGAACAGGTCGGTAGTGATTGTGGTGGCAGTTCCTGGACTCCAGTCAAGATTGAGGAGGGAGCCGCCTAGCACTGAAGTGTCTAGGGAGGTGGATGTGGAAGTGATATTGAGGCCGGTGCCGGTGGTGAGGGCATCGACAGAAAGATTGATGGCGGTGCCGGTGGTCAGCGAGTCGGAGAGGAAGGTGAAGGCATCAGCGGTGGTAGCGGCAGTGGAGAAAGCAAGGCCGGTGGCGCCGGTGGTGGAAAGTTCGAGACGATTGTCGGTGGCTTGATCGAAAGCTAGAGTCCAGTCTTGATCGCTACCGAGGTAGAGGCTGCCACTGTCGCCTAAATAGAGGCCGTTGAATTCGTTGGTGGCTGAACCCAATACCATGCCGCCGGCGACTGAGGGATAGATGTTGGAGCTGTTGATGGCTAGCACGTCGGCGCCTGCGTTTCTTAAGACCAGGGTGTCATCGGCGGATTCGTAGAAGCCGGTATCGCCATCGCCGAAGGAGAGGCCGCCGCTAGCGAAAGTGTAGGAGGTGTCTCCGAGGGAGAGGAGGGTTTGAGGGGAGGCGGTGTCTAAGCCGAGATGGCCATTATATTGATTGAGCGTGATCCAGTCGGATGTTGAGTTGCCGATTTTTAATCCATAATCAGCGCCGCTGTTCGTGTATTGGGTGAATACTGATTTTCCAGATGATGTGCCTCGGGAGAACTCTAAGAATGCGTCTGACCCAATGCCGCTAGTAGTGTGTAGGTGTAGTTTGGCTGCTGGAGAGGTGGTGCCGATGCCGACAGAGCCATCTCCTAACACTGAGAGAAGGGGAGAGGTGTTGTTTTGGATTTGGAAGACAGTTTCTGCATTGGCCAGAGATTGAACATTGGTGGTATTTTTCTTGGCTCCATTGAGGGTGATGGCTGGTGTAGGATCGGTTGGATCGGTAATGCCTAAGATTCCATAAAGATCTATAGCGGAGGTTAAATCTGCGTCTGTGACTCCGAGGATTTGGATGCCTCCATTGGCATTGCTATTGGTGGTGATTTGAGCGTTGGTGTCGGTGGCGACGATATCGGTTAGTCCGTGGGCGATATTGTTGTCTTTGAAGATGATCTTGCCATCAGTAACGCCGTTGTGTAAGAGGATGTCGCCTGCGACTTCCAGCTCAGTTGTTGGGGCGTTGGTGCCGATGCCGA
>RFGN01000496.1 GCA_003696645.1 Gammaproteobacteria bacterium
CAAAGGAGAAAACAATGAAACTGAAAATGATTGCAATGATTCTGGGATTATCCCTAACCATGATGGCGAGCACGACTTATGCCAGTGATGATCATCAACACAATATGGATGATCATACGCATGGCATGATGTCATCGCATCATCATGATGATGCGATGGATGATTCACATCACAAGATGGGCAAGGGCATGCAGAAAGCATCGGGCATGTTTCTCGTCAAGAAATCTGTCGATGGCTACGATGTAACCTTTCATGTCATGAAGGCAAAAAAGGGGATGGAACACGGAGGCAGCCATCATTTCATGATCAAGATCGAAAAGGGGCATGAAATTGTCGGCAATGCGATGATCAACTCCAAGGTCAAGTATCCAGATGGCAAGGCCCAGACGAAGAAAATGATGAAGATGGGCGACTGGTACATGGCCGGGTATGATCTGAAGCATGAAGGAAAACATCAGATGATGATCCTTTTCAAGACAGCAGATGGGCAGAAGCACAAGGCGGGCGTATATTACCCGGAATAGCCCTGTTGATGGTTCAATGGATCCAGGAGAGATAGATGCCAATCATAGATCCTGATATACCCTTTCACTACCCATGGTATGTGAAGTTGTTCTTCTGGAATCAGAAGCGACGTTACGGCAAGGTTCTGAAACCGGCAAAATTGTGGGCAAGATCGCCTAGGGTTTTTGCCGCAATTGCCTTGTTGTATGGGGCTTTAGATCGAAATTCCTCTCCGGTTGACCCTGCATTGAGAATCCTGATCACGGTCAGGGTTTCCCAACTGAATGGGTGTGCGTTTTGCATCGACATCAATTCTGCCACCGCCCTGAAACGGGGGGTTTCAGAAGAAAAGCTGATGGCCTTGACGGGCTGGGAGGAAAGTCTCCTGTTCGACGAACGTGAAAAGGCCGTGCTGTCGTACGTGGAGGCCGTAACATTGAGTGGACAGCAACCGCAGCCCTCTCACTTTGAGGCATTGCACAAATACTACGATGACAATGGCATCATAGAATTGACTGCACTTATTGCCTTTCAAAATCTTTCAAGCAAATTCAATGCCTCATTGGGTGTTGAACCTCAGGGGTTTTGTATGCTTCCTGACAGGGATGAACATCTGAATACGGAGGACCATCACAATGATGAAAGACCTGAGTAAATCCTGTCCGGTATGTGGCATGGCTGCCAAAAAACAATCGCTGAAAATGGATTACCACCAGTTGACCTACCATTTTTGTTCAACCCAGTGTCAGGAAACGTTCTTGCAGCACCCCGAGCTGTATTCCGGGGGATATCCACATCACCATAATCCTGTCTATAAGAACCACAGGATTACGCTGTCGAATGTCCCCAAAGATCCTGCAAAAATCAGGGATCATCTGCAGAAGATGAAGGGGATTAAAGAGGTGACACTGAAGGGAAACAGCTTGAATGTTGAATATGATGTCCTGCAGACAAACCTCCAGCAGATCATGAAGAACCTTGACTCGTTAAACTGCCCGGTAAAAAGCGGGCTTTGGGGAAGGATGAAAACCAGCTGGACGATCTATACCGAGAAAAATGAACTGGACAATCTCAGTCGAGGTGATGCCCCCTGCTGTAACCGGCCACCCCCAAAAGGATAGAAGGAGAAACTGATGAGTCAACATGTATTGATCATTGCCATTATTCGCTGTGATCGCTTGCCGCAGATAGAAAACACACTGAAGGAGATCGGCGTGAAAGGCATGACACTTTCCAAGGTTGAAGGATACGGAGAATACGCAGATACCTTCAGTCCGGACTGGATGGTCTGTCATTCAAAGATCGAGATATTTCTGAAACAGACAAGGCAACGCTTGTTTCGGATGCCATTGCTTCTTCAGGCCACACCGGGATTGAAGGGGATGGCGTAATAGCCATCCTTCCCGTAGCGCGTTTGATCAGAATCAAGGATGCGAAATAACAGGCTTGTTTTCCTGTGTTTGAGATAATGGATTTCAAGAGGGTTTCAGGATGAAAAGATGGGTAGGGACACTGGGGACTTTTTTGTTACTTGGCTTGGGTGGAGGAGCCTGGATCGTTGCAACAGGCGCATTTGATGTGTCGGCAGGGTGGAAGGATCCTGCCTGGGTTCGATGGCTTCTGGTCAATACACAAGAGAATTCGATCAAACGACGGGCGCATGATCTGGCTCCGGCCGATCTCGACAGGCAGCGCCGGATAGATGAAGGGTTTCGAAGTTATCGCGAGATGTGCGCGATCTGCCATACCCCTCCTGGCCAGAAAGATTCCCCGGTGTCTGCAGGATTGAATCCTCCTCCACCCGATCTTGCAGAAAGTGCCGAGGAAATGAGTGCTTCAGAACTGTTCTGGGTAATCAAGAATGGCATCAGAATGACCGGGATGCCGGCATGGGGCAAGACACACGACGACACAGAACTCTGGGATATTGTTGCTTTTCTGAAAATCCTGCCTGATCTGGATGAGAAGGGCTATGAGGCACTGGATGTAAAATTGGCACCTGGGCACCATCACGGAGAGGCAGGGCATTCGCATTCCCATGGGGCATCTTCCTCTGCAGTTGCCGAGGAACCTTTGGATTTCAGTGGGATGGAGATCGAATGATGAACATATATCATGCTGGATTATCGTTGAATCTTTATCACGGACATGGTGAGGATTGAAAATGCTGACCGTCAAAAAGCTGTCGGAAATATCAGGAGTATCTGCAGATACGATCAGATTCTATGTCCGCAAGGGCCTGTTGTCACCCGGTCGAGATGCCGTGAACGGCTATCGGTTTTTCTCGGAACGGGATGTACGTGTTCTGGCCTTTATTCAGCAGGCGAAGCTCTTGGGGTTCAGCCTGAATGAGATACACGGCATCTTGAAGGACAGTGAAAAAGGACGTTCGCCCTGTGCCCATGTTCGCTCTCTGATGAAGCATAAGATAGACGTG
>RFGN01000497.1 GCA_003696645.1 Gammaproteobacteria bacterium
AGTCAGTTGCCGGTTGAAAAGCTCCAGTTCATCTATTGTAATGTCCCAGTGAGGATTCGAAGGATTATTGCCAATGAGCATCGGAAGTGTGTTGGAGGCATTGTAAGGGGTGATGGGCACCTGTACTTGGTTGAACCCATTCGCATTGCATACATAGAATGTTGCGGTGGCTGCCCCAACAGTTACCGCAACGAGGTTCCATTGGCCAGGAATAATGGCGGGCCCCTGGAGGTATTGCACGGAAGTACCCGTGCCCAGTAAAAGGGTCAGCCTGGATGTGGAAGGCGTTGAACCCTGAATGGACAATGAATATCCATTGTTCAAGCTTCCCAGCTTGTCAACGATGGGCTCTGTTTGGGTACCCATGTCCGTTTTGATCCATGCATCGATTGAAAAACTGTTATTGCCAAAGTTAAGGGAGGGGTCGTCTGGCACTTCCAGGTAATAGGCACCTGGCACTCCGGCAAAATGAAGCGCGCCGTCAACCTTCCCGGGCACCGGATCTGGACCATCGGTGAATCCAATCATTCCGTTGGGGTTTGGTAAGGCATCATGAGTACCCGAAGTATCCACTGCTCTGGGGTCACCTTGTACATCATCCATCGGCCACCATGCAACCAACCCCGGAGGCGGATCAATACAGGTGCCGCAATTCAGTGTAATCGTATCGCACAGGTATTTTTCGAAGCAAATGAAGCCATTACTGTCCTTTTCAATTGCCAGGAAGCAGATTTCGTAAGTGCCGGCTCCTCCATAGGTATGCATGGCCATGTCTCCGGCTGCAAAGGGTCCGGTATTTTGCTGACCATCTCCCCAGTTGATATATTCCAGGTAATCGCAACCGGGCAGGTTGCCTATGCTCAGGCTGGCTTTGCAGGAGTCGTTATTGATTGTGGTGGAAATGGCATTCAACACGTTCTCGCAAAAGAGGTCGAAATCGGTACAGCAGGAGTCGCATTGAACGGTTACAGAAAAGGAGCAGGTAGCTGAATTCATGCAATCATCCACAGCCGTCCAGGTTACGGTTGTCGTTCCCTGAGGGTAAGTTCCGCTGGCGTCGGCAGTTGTGTTGAAACTGTTGGTGAGCTGCACTGACTGGTCACAATTGTCTGTTGCAACGGGGCTTTGGAGAACGATACTCGCTTCGCAAACACCCTGTGCATTGAAGGTTCCGGTCAGGGTGGTATCTCCATTGCATTGGGTCAGTACCGGAGGCAGGTTGTCGATTACGATGATGGTTTGTGTGCAGGAGGATTCATTCTCGCAACTGTCCATTGCGGTCCAGGTGCGTTCGATCCAGCCATCGCAGGGGAAGAACCCAAAGGCGTTGTCTGTGTAGCTCATGATGGGGTTCAAGGTGCAATTGTCAGTGGCAGTTGCAAAACCTGTTGTGCTGGGCGTCAGGTCATTGTCACAGGCCAGGGTGATGTTGGGAGGGCAAACGATTACAGGAGGCACTACCTCAATGGTCTGCACAGAGGTGGTGCAGGTGCTCGTGTTGCCGCACCAGTCAACCACGGTGAGGGTAACCGGGAAAATATCGCAGCCTGTCAGTATGGCGGGACTTACGTACATGGAATCTATGGCGCAATTGTCAGAAGAGCCGGCGTCGATGAGTCCGGGGCTTAAAAGTGCTGTGCAATTGCTGTCCAGTTCCACTCCGATGGGGTCACAAAGTGCTGTAGGAGGCGTATTGTCAAAGATCGTTACCGTTTGGCATACGGTATCCATGCAACCGGCGCCATTCATGAAAAGGCAAACGTTGTAAGTGCCGCACTGGGCATATTGATGGGTGGGGTTGGCCAGCGTGGAAGTAAAGCCATCGCCAAAATCCCAAAACCAAGAGAATGGAGCTGTCCCGGTTGAGTTGTTGACGAATTGCACATTACCGCATTGCGACAATATTTCAGGAATAAACTCCGCCTGGCAAGGCAGGCATTTAAAGCTGATGTCATCCAATCCGAAATCACGGAACAGCCCGGCAGTCTTTTGCCGGAGGGAAATTTGGATCGTTTTGGGAACCGCAGAGAACCATGATACGCTATACTGTTGCCACACCGCAGCAGGCTGACTGATGACGAAGGTTTGAACAACGGAGCCATCGATTAAAACTTCAAGGCTGAACGACTGTGGAGGGTCGGTGTACACCGAAGCCAACCAAAAAGAGAAGTGGTAAGTGGTATTTCCTGCAACTGTAACTGTGTTTTTCCATACATCTACATTGTTATTGATTTGGCTGCCATCGATGCTCATAAAGTCGCC
>RFGN01000498.1 GCA_003696645.1 Gammaproteobacteria bacterium
GCTGATCATCAATGCGACGAACCGATGCAGTCCATTTTCGGCTTTTTCCGACGGATTGTAGGGTTTTGAGGGCATCCATCAATCTACGCTGAAACGCATTTACAGGTATGATATGAGAATCGAACATTGATATCATCTTGAATGCACGCCAACGGGATCTATTCTTTCAAATGAAGAAATTTATTATTCTCACCACCATTTCCCCACCGAATGACGAGATGCTGGAATGGTTTTCACGATTTCCCGAGTGGCATATCGTGATTGTAGGTGACCTCAAGACACACGATGAAAGCTGGAAGAATGCTCCGGTCGAATATCTATCGATTGCAAGACAGGATGAACTCTTTCCTGAGCTGTCACGATGCGCTCCACGGAATCATTATTGCCGCAAGAACATTGGTTACCTCTATGCCATCAACCAGAACGCTGAACTGATATGGGAAACGGATGATGATACCTTTCCATATACAGATGCCTTTTCCAACCTTAAATCTCATGTAACGGGAAGGCTGGTTGGCGAAAAAGACTGGATCAATGTCTATCGATATTTCACTGACACAGGAATATGGCCCAGAGGACTGCCTCTGGATGAAACGACTGAGACTGGAACGGTTCTGGATAAGGATCATGTGAGGGACTGTCCCATTCAGCAATTTCTGGTGGACGAAGATCCGGATGTCGATGCCATCTGGAGGTTGTTGAACCCGGAGGCTCGCGTCAGCTTTGATCCTTGTGCAGAACCAGTAATCCTGGATCAAGGTAGCATGGTGCCATTCAATTCACAGAATACGGTGTTTTACCCTTCAGCCTATCCATTGCTGTATCTGCCCCATTACGCCAATTTTCGCATGACGGATATCTGGAGGTCTTTTGTTGCCCAGGTCTGCCTGTGGATTCAGGATCATAACCTGGCATTTCACACGGCCAGTGCAGTACAGAAACGCAATCCACATGACCTGCTGGCGGATTTCAAGGATGAAGTTCCCGGGTATCTGCACAACAGGGAGATTGGTCATTTTCTGAAAGAAAAGTCCCTGAAACAAACCGTGTCAGGGACCGATGTGCAGGAATGCGCAAGAGAACTATGGCTGGGAATGATCGGTCAGGGCTTTTTGCCAGAACAGGAACGCCCCTTGATCGATGCCTGGTTTGATTCCTTCTGATCGTTTTACAATATAAAAAGGGACAGTCCATGATCAAGCACAGCATTGTAACCTGGGACAGCAGTTTCAGAAACTTCTTTCATCTTTTGCCTTCGTTATCTGAACAGGATTATGATCTGGACAATATTGAAGTGATATTCGTTGAGCAACGCAGCGAGTCGACTGCGCAGGCCGTTGCCGATGCCTTTGGGGTTTCCTCGGTCTTTCAGCTCTGTGACACGCTTCGGAACAGATTGAATGTCCGAATCCTGTGCATGAATGAGCCGGAAAGTGAACCCTATCATCCAGGCCGTTTGTTGAATGCCGGGTTGATGGAAGCACAGGGAGAGATTGTGTCAACCATGGATGCGGATATTCTGGTAACGAGGGATTTCTTGCGGGTCCTCGATCAGGTGCATGCAGCCGACCCAATGGTGGTGGCCAACCTGTATCGTTATACTGCCGATCGACCCTGTGGGGTTTCCCGGAAAAACTGGACCCGGCAGATCATTGATTATGAACTGATACGCAATACCTGTCCCAATGGAATGAGCCCGATACCTGATTTCGTACAAAACAAGGCACCACTGTTGTCGGCGAGGCGTGAGCATTGGCAGGCGATCCATTATTACGATTCTCACAGGGTTTTCAGTACGGCATATACCCTGTTTGGTCGTGATATAGCCATGCGTTTCAGGTTGCTTCTGGGGGAAACCGAACAGGTGCTGCCCGTTGCCTCGGTTCACCCCTGGCACCCGACCGAGTTGTCTCGTGGACAGGATATTTATCAGATTCTTTTCAGTGTTCAGGATGCCTTGATCAAATGGAGTGAGGACAACAGGTGCTTTGATGTAGAGAAGCGAAAGGCTGTCAGTGATGTACTGTACAAAAAATATCAGGATGCCATCGAGACAGCAATCGAGACTTCCGAGCAGAACATGAGGGCCTCTACCCGAGGAAGATAGTAGATTTCCATCCTGGATCAGGAATGGGGTACAGGTTCATCGTTCCACAGGAATTTGGCATAGAGATAGGCGATCCACTCCGACAGCACGGTACGGACACCATTACTGGAACGCCACCAGTGCCTGAAGTTGTACTCTTCTGGCGGGATAGAAAATACACCCACCTCAATCTCATCAGGAAGGGCATTCTTATAGAGCAGCAGGGATCTTCTGGCGTGAGGACCCAGAGTTACCAGATTGAGCGAATGGATTTCAGGATGATTCCTGAGCCATTCTGATACCATCAAGGCCGAGACATAGGTGCGATCCTTTTGAACCTTCGGAGCGGGGATGGGCATGATTTTCCTGTTATCTATACCAATTTCAGTCAGTGTCGCCTGCGCCAGGTGAGCGTAATCCTTGTAGGGCGATAGAAATGAACCTTGAGGGAGAGGGCCTCCCGTTGTGATGAGAAACTTGTACCCTCCTCTACGGAAGATGCCGGCTGTTTTTTCAAGGGCATCATCCGGCAGCCAGCCCTCGACAATCAGAACCGGAGCCTCGTCAAGATAGTCTTGCTTGGCCAGAAAGGGGTAGAGGGAATGGAGCATTGCGACTGCCAGAATAACCAGAAGAAAGCTCATGAGCAGTCCCCCCCAGATCGTGGGAAGAAGAAGGGAATAGCGTTTGACCAGACGCATTCGAAGAAAAGCCTGGTCGGAGTCTAGATGACCTTGGAGAACTTCTGGCTGGATTGTTGTGTAAGATAGCGATCGAAAACCATGCAAAGATTGCGGATCAGGAGACGTCCTCTTGGTAGGACATTGAGATGTTGCATATCCATCTCGATCAAACCATCGTCAGCAAATCTTTCCAGTTGCTGGATCTCCTTCTTGAAATAGTGGCCGAAATCTATCTGGTGTGTGGAGCTGAGCGCCTGAATGTCGAGACTGAAATGACACATCAGTCGAGATATGATGTCCTGACGGATCAGGTCATCCTCGTTGAGTTCAATCCCTCTTAAGACCGGCAGGTGGTCGGTCTCAAGAATGGATTCATATTGATCAACCTCTTTCACATTCTGACTGTAGCTTGGTCCAACCCGACTGATAGAGGTGGCTCCCATTGCAACCAGATCACAGTTGGCTCGGGTCGAATAGCCCTGGAAGTTCCGATACAGGCTGCCTTCCCGCTGGGCAATGGCCAGTTCATCATCTGGGCGAGCAAAATGATCCATACCGATATAGATATAGCCGGCCTCGTGAAGCCTTTCGATGGTCATGCCAAGAATACGCAGTTTTTCTTCCGGAAGGGGAAGGTCGACTGCATGGATACGGCGTTGCATCTTGAACAATTCTGGCAAATGCGCATAGTTGAACACGGAGAAGCGGTCTGGTGCCATGTCGATCACCCGGTCCAGGGTCTTGCCAAAGCTTTCCACGGATTGGTGGGGCAGGCCATAGATCAGGTCAAGGCTGACAGACTTGAAGCCCTGTGAACGCGCAGCGTCCATGATTTCACGTGTTTCTTCTTCGGTTTGAATACGGTTGACAGCACGTTGCACATCAGGGTCAAAGTCCTGTACCCCCATGCTGAGACGGTTAAACCCGAGCTTTCTGAGCAAGGCAATGGTTTCGGCACTGGCCTCACGAGGATCGACCTCGATGGAATATTCACCGCTGTCATCTTCAAGCAGATTGAAATGTTCCCTTGTCTGCTGCATCAATTCGGTCATCTGCTCATGACTGATGAAAGTGGGTGTTCCACCGCCCCAATGGAGCTGAGTGACGGGCCTGCTTTTCGGGTAGAGGGCGCCTTGAATGGCTATTTCCCGATACAGGGCATTCAGATAGGGAATGGTATGGGCTCGGTTCTTGGTGATAACCTTGTTGCAGCCACAATAGAAGCATACCGTGTCACAGAACGGGATGTGAAAATACAGTGAGAGCGGTTTTTCAGGATCGGCAGAGCTGTCTTGAGCAATCCGACGGTAATCGTCCGCAGTAAATGATTCGGTAAACTGTACGGCTGTAGGGTACGAGGTATAACGGGGGCCGCTGATATCGTAGCGCTGAATCAGAATTGGATCGAATTCAAGGACTTGCTGCATGACTACATCTTCACAAACAGTGATTGACAATGCTGCAGAGTAATATACTCCAATCCTTGGAGGTTGTGCGGATTTTTAAGGGCGGTGCATGGTTGTTCCGGGTCCCCCAGGGTTGAAATGACCAGGTCGGCCTCTTTGAAATCATGGTTTTGGGTATAGTCATTGACGGTGACAATACACCGCAATCCGGCATTTTTCGCCGAAAGCAGACCATTTTCGGAATCTTCCATGGCCAGCGTTTCCTTGGGTGAAAGTCCCAGCTGTTCCATGGCATGAAGATAGATATCAGGTGCAGGTTTCTTGGACGGGACAATATCTCCAGCCGCCATCACGGCAAATCTTTCAAACCATTCCGGTCCGAGGGAGTGTTCGATCAGGGCATTCAGTGCAGCTGGCGTTGTGGTGGTGGCAATGCCCAGAGTGATCCCGGCAGAGAACGCCTCTTCCAGCAATCGGCGAACGCCGGGTCGGAGCGGAATGCGACCTTCTGCAATCAGCTCCTGGTAGGCCTGTGTCTTTCGCGCATGCAACCTGGCAATCTGTTCATTGGACATCTCGGGCATGTCACCACGTTGAATGTCATAACGGATACGTTCCTTGCCTCCGGTGACCTTGAGAAGTTCCCCATAGGTTGAGACATCCCATCGCCGATTCAGTCCCGCCTCCTCGAAGGCGATATTGAAGGCAACCCGGTGCCCATCCCGTTCGGTATCGGCAAGTGTGCCATCGACGTCCCATAAAATGGCCTTGAGTGTGCTCATGAAATCTCCATATTGATGGTTTGAATCATTGTGTCAGCTTGATAAATAGTTCCGGGAGTTTCTCCGGTAATCTTTCTGCCCGATCAATCACGATGTATTGTTTTCCGAATATATCCGAGACATAGTCATCGGCATCGGGATCCAGGCTGATACAATAGGGATATATGCCTGCAGTGTCCAGTTCCTGGACAGCCATACGGGCATCATGGATCAGATAGGCCTCGTCCTTGACATCAATATCATGCGGACGGCCATCGGTCAGAATCAACATCAGTTTCTTTTCGGCAGTTTGTGACGAAAGACCTCGTCCCGCATGTCGCAGCGCGGCCCCCATTCTGGTAGACATGTTTCCTTGCATCGCGGCAAGACGACTCTTGACGGGGTCTCCCCAGGGTTCCGAGTACCCCTTGAGGTGATAATATCTGACCTCGTGGCGTGAATTGGAATGAAAGCCGCCTATGGCAAGTGGATCTCCGGTCTGCTGCACGGCCCACCCGAGCAGTGAAACGGCCTCCTGAGAGAGGTCAAGAATAGTCTGTTGACTGCCAGGTGGTTTCTCATTGATAGAGACCGACAGGTCGAGCAACAGGCTGACAGCAATCGAACGGCCATCTGTACGATGGCTCATATTGATGCGTGGATCCGGTTGTGCTCCGGCACGATAATCAATCAGTGATCGAATGGCGATATCCAGGTCGAGTTCCGTGCCTTCTTCCTGAAAACGCACCCGGACCTTGTTCTGGGGTTTCAGAAGGTCGATCAGATTCTGCAGACGCTTGATGAGAGGCGTATGTTTTTCCAGCAGGGCATCAATCTTCGCTGCTGAATCTCCGGGATGAAGCCTTTCGTAGAGGCAGACCCAGTCCGGACGATAGAGCTGGTTTTTATAATCCCATTCATCGTAATGACAAGGTGGCAGAGACGCATCATCGATTTCCTCGGGTTCGGGTTCACGGGTATCGGCCGACAACTCGTCTTCTTCTGGTTCGATGAATTGCCACATGTGCCGATTGTCATCCCGGTAGTCAACATCAACTTCCTCAAGATAGAGATGTACAGATCTGTCAGAGTCCTGCCTGGAGCGGACCACCCATTGTATGGCGAGTCGGGAAAACTCGGCTGTATCTGCATCCTGATCGAGCAGTTCATGAAATCGAGAGATGAATTCCAGAAGAATCGGGTCAGTATAGCCATGAGCGGGGTCCAGCATCGCACGTGAAAATTGGCTTAATCGATGAAAAACTCCACAATGGTCTTTCGGAACAGCATTCTCAGTGGGATGAGGATGTATGGCCAGAAACAGTCGGCGTAGCCCCGGCCATTCACGAATGGCCAGCAGGTCCACGCGAATATCCTCGAATACCTCGGCTGCAGCCCGTTGAAACGGGGAGAAATTGTCGCCAATGATGGGAGACGTCCAGCGCTGGTGGGCGACAAGATGAGCAAGTAGCGCACGGTAACGGTCTATGCCTGCAAGGACCCTGCCATCCCCGGTCTCCAGGTCACTGTAGACATCAGGTAGATGGATACCTCGCTTGTCCAGATAAGGTTTTGGTTTGCGGATTTCATGAAACAGCAATGAGTAGGGGTGAAAGGTTGTCTCGGTGTCCCACAATCCCTTGAGGTAAAGGTCCAGAAGCCGTTCATGATCGACCAGCAGGGTTCCGTGTCTTTCACGTTGCAGAATGTTCTGGGCCTCGACAGATTGCAGGGCGAAATAATCGGACTGTCCTTGCGGGTCGTTCGGATAGCCCTTGATGCCATAATCTACCCAGTTTTTCAGTCCTCCCACGGAAAGATGTTGAAGCAGAGATGGTACGGACCTGAGGAAGTCTGTCAGACAGGGGCTGGGGTGCATCGCCACAATGCCATGAACCGATGGTGTTGTTTCATGCATGAGGCGGCTGACCAGATCAAGATAATGATCAAACTGTTCCAGATCTTCCAGCCTGCGTGCCGCGCAGGCCGCAGTTTGCAAAAAAGGCACTATGGCATCACTGTTGGGGGTGCGACTGATCTGATAGGCCATATCCTTTATTCGGTCGATGCCTTCAAGGCCAATGATGTGGGCGACCTCGGGAGCCTCTTCCAGAAAGACCAGCATGGGTTCGGCACCTCTGCCCAGAGAACCGATCAGTTTTCCCCCTTTTAACCAGGCATGTGCTCCTTTTTCAGTCAGTTTTGACAGGGCCGAAGCAGCGAGCTCGTCGAATACAGCATCGACAGCCGGGAAGGTTCGTCCCAGTTCAGCCCTGAGTTGCTGTACTTTTTCAGTGAGGTTCATGACAGCCTGGGTTAGTATGGGAACGGAGGATTATTGATCAAATACCGAGTCGATTGCATGATCCAGGGTATTGCGGATATCGGCATCATCGGTGATCGGACGGACCAGGGCCATTCTGCAGGCTGATCGTGGGTCGATGCCTTTCCCGATAAGGGTGCCGGCATAGACCAGCAGACGGGTAGAGATCCCTTCATCCAGGCCGTGTCCCTTGAGTTTTCGCGCGACGTGTCCGACCTTGACCAGTTTTTCGGCGATGTTCTGTTCCACCTTGCTTTCCTTGCTGACAATTTTTGCCTCGACATCCTGATCCGGATACTCAAATTCGAAGGCAACAAAACGCTGTTTGGTCGATTGCTTGAGGTCCTTCATCAGGCTTTGGTAGCCTGGATTATAGGAAATGACCAGTTGAAAATCCGGATGGGCTTCGATCAGTTCGCCTTTTTTGTCAAGAGGAAGGGTGCGCCGATGGTCCGTCAGGGGATGGATGACCACGGTGGTGTCCTGGCGTGCCTCGACGATCTCGTCCAGATAGCAGATGGCACCATATCGAGCTGCGGTCGTCAATGGGCCATCCAGCCAGCGTGTACCATTGGCATCCAGTAGATATCGGCCAACCAGATCCGAGGCAGTCATGTCTTCATTGCAGGCCACGGAGATGATAGGTTTGCCAAGTTTCCATGCCATGTGCTCGATAAAGCGTGATTTTCCACAACCCGTCGGACCCTTGACCATGACCGGCAGTCGCGCATGATAGGCAGTTTCATACAGGTCGACCTCGTCCAGTTGTGGTTGATAGAATGGCTCGTCTTGGATAATGAATTGTGTAATGTCCATCATTTGCTTGGTCTGTTTTGTGATTTATAAGACTCGGATGAGAGTGAAATCATCGAATTTCGGCAGATAAAAAAACGCCTCCACAGTATGGGGAGGCGTTTGGCAGTATTTCCGAGGAGAAATCAGGCGTGAACGCCAAGCTTCTCGCGCCAGCCGGGGAAGAGCTGGTCGGCATCTTGAGGAAAGGACTCGAAAGCTCTGGCAAATTCCTCATGGGTTTTGGCAAATTCGATCGGATCGGCACCTTCCTTCCAGCACTGGTAGGCCTGGTCCAGGGATTTTCCGCCGGCAGCCGGACTGTCGATATGACCGAATGAGCCACCACCACAGGTGTTGATCAGGTTGCCATGACCCAGGTTTTCGAAGAAGCCAATCAGGCGCAGGGCATTCATGCCACCGGAGATGATCGGTGTAGTGGCCTTCATGCCGTGCCACTTCTGATAGAAGTATGGACCCTGGCATTCGTCACGTTCCAGCATATAGGCCAGAACGGTTTCACCGGCATGACCTTCCATCTTGCCGTAGCCCATGGTTCCGGTATGGATCCCCGAAGCCCCCATCAGTCGGGCAAGTTTCATGTAACACAGGGGATCCATGCCCATGGGTGACTTGTAGGAGGTGACGGCCCCATGACCAGCACGATGGAAGTGCAGGAAGGTATCCGGAAAGGCGCGGCGGGCTGTTGTAATTCCAGCAGGGCCAGTGACGAAACCATCGATCAGGAAGGCGACGTGATCTTCGTTACCGTATTTGGCGAATTCGCTGAGAATGTATTCGCCACGGGCGATACATTCTGCGTGATAATCAGCCGTGGCATTGGCGGAGAACAGTTTGGCCTCACCGGTTTCCTGCTGAGCCTTGTCCATGGCCTGTGCGACCAATGGAATGACTTCCTTCATCGGACAGAAAGGCTGGTTGGCCTGAGGTTCGTCATTCTTGATGAAGGTGCCGCCCAACCAAAAATCATAGCAGGCCTTGGCAAACGGCTCTGGACGCAGCCCCAGCTTGGGCTTGATGATCGTGCCAGCAATATAGCCACCATCTACCTCAGGTCGGCCAAGAACCTTCCACAGGTTGGTGATATTGGCGGACGGTCCATCGAAACGCTTGATCATGCATTCAGGCACATAAAAGTCGAGCATGCGCAGACCGACATGGTCACCCATACCCTGATTGTTCCCCAGGATCAGGGACCACATGTGTGAAACATTATATTGACCGTCGGTCAGATTGGGGTCGAACAGGTCTACAGGATAGGCTACCTTCATCAATCCGCCAGCATCTCCGAAGGCATTTTCATCAATCTCGTAGACCAGTGCATCAACACCGCGGGTGAAGTCATCGGTAGTCGAGACCTCGACGTTGGTACCGGTCGATGATTCTGCGGCGACGTGAGCGGCCACCTGCAAAAAACCATGGCCTTCCGCTGGCTTGAGCTTGTAGGCCACCAGCAGGTGACTGTCGTTGGCAATCAGCTCTTCTTCCTTGAGACTCAGGTCGGAATAACGATTGGATTGATCTAGCGCCATATTTGGATACTCCCTAGTATTTGTTGAGAAACACGGATCCCCATTATTTCAGTGGATACCCTCTTTGAAGTTGTACTGAACTCGATCTCGAATCTCAATACATCAACATTGCAGACCATTGTAGGGTGTTTTATCATAAGTACAAGAAAATAAAATTTATAAAAACATAAGTAATACATTATGAATATAACCTTTAGACAGTTACGTGTCTTTCTGAAGGTCTGTGAATCCGGAAGTTATACGCGGGCGGCAGAAAAACTCTTCATGACACAGCCGGCTGTTTCCATGCAGATAAAAAAATTGGAGGAACAGGTGGAGATCGCGCTTTTTGAAAAGCGTGATGGAAAGATGATATTGACCGAGGCTGGCAGGACAATTCGCCAACATGCCCAGGCAATCCTGCATTATCTGGATGAAGGGGTGGCGGCAGTCAATGCCCTGAAAGGACTGGAACGAGGCAGTCTGGCGATCTCGGTTGCCAGTACAGTGAACTATTTTGCCCCCAAACTGATTGCTGCATTTAATCGACAGTTTCAGGGTATCTCCATGACCCTTGATGTCGTCAATCGTGAGCATCTCCTTCAACAATTGGATGCCAATGAACAGGATATCTATCTGATGGGAAAACCGCCCGAAGGCAAACCTTACCTATCCGAGGCCTTCATGTTGAATCCTCTTGTGGTGATTGCAGCGCCGGATCATCCCCTCCTTGACCAGAAAAAGGTATCTTTGGAACGTCTGACCCGGGAGACGTTCGTAGTGCGTGAAGAAGGGTCCGGAACCCGAATCGCGATGGAACGACACTTCCAGTCCTTGGGGGCAGAGCTGCGCGAAGGAATGGTCATGAATACCAATGAGGCCATCAAGCAGGCAGTGCAGGCAGGATTGGGTTTGGGGATCGTGTCTCTGCACACTCTGGAAATGGAGCTGGAGTCAGGTCGTTTGTCGATTGTTTCGGCAGAAGGTTTTCCGATCCAGCGTCACTGGTATATTGTTCATCATGAGAACAAGCGCTTGACACCTGCGGCCCAGGCTTTCAAACAATTTGTACTGGAGCAGGCGAGCAGTCTGGCTTCAGCCAAAAATTCCTAATGCTGTTGACGAGCCAGCTTGATGTCCTGCCAAACCTTGCGTTTTTCGCCAGGAGAACGTAGCAGGTAGGCAGGGTGATAAGTGACGATTACAGGGATGGATTGGCCAGGTATTGCCTCGAAGGCATGAACGGACCCGCGCAGTTTCCCAATGGGAGTGTCGACCTGCAGAAGCTGTTGTGCAGCAATGCGGCCGACGCACAGGATGAGTTCAGGCTGAACAAGCTTGATCTGTTCCAGTAGATATGGACGGCAAGCAGTTACCTCTTCTGGGCGGGGGTCGCGATTTTTCGGAGGGCGACACTTGAGAATATTGGCGATGTAGACGGTCTCCCGTGGGTGCCCGGCTGCCCACAGGATCTCATCGAGCAATTGACCAGCGCGTCCAACGAAGGGTTCTCCCTGTCGGTCCTCGTCTGCACCTGGTGCTTCACCAATGACCATCCAGGATGCTGTCGGGTTACCCGTACCGAAGACAGTTTGAGTACGGGAAGCGGCCAGACTGCATTTCTGGCAAGATTTTACGTACTGTTGCAGACGATCCCAGTTATCTGTTTTGGGCAAAGGCTGAGAAAAATCACCTTGTTGAGGTTCAAGGCAGACGGACTCAACGGGTTGTTCTTCAGTAGAGTTTGCCGACGCTCGGGACCGAAGCCGATAGACCTCGATCCCGAGTGCCTGCAGGTAACACAGTCTGCGTGCTGGCTCCACTATGCCTAGACCCTGGCCTGGGGATGCGCCCGTTCCTTGGGCTTGAGTGCCTTGTTCAACGCATTGATATAGGCCTTGGCCGAGGCTACGACAATATCCGTATCGCTACCCTGGCCATTCATGATCTGACCATCATGGCGCAGACGTACCGTCACATCACCAATGGCATCGGTGCCATTGGTGATGTTGTTGACGGAGTACAGCAACAGCTCAGCATCGCATTTCACGACCTTGTCAATGGCCTTGAATATGGCATCAACAGGGCCGGCTCCAGTGCTGTTGGTGGCAATCTCTTTTCCTTTGAACCAGATAATGGCCTGAGCCTGGGGTATCTCTCCGGTTTCAACATGGGCACGCATGGAGATCAGTTTGATCTGCTCGTTTTCAGCTTCCAGGTTGGTATCTGTGACGAGGGCCTGAAGGTCATCGTCATAGATTTCATGTTTTTTGTCTGCCAGTTCCTTGAAACGTCCGAAGGCTGCATTCAGTTCCTCTTCAGAATCAAACTCTATACCAAGTTCCTGAAGTCGGGTACGAAAGGCGTTTCGGCCAGAATGTTTGCCAAGAACCAGACGATTCTCGGTCCAGCCGACATCCTGGGCGCGCATGATTTCATAGGTTTCACGTTTCTTGAGGACACCATCCTGATGGATGCCGGACTCATGGGCAAACGCATTGGCACCCACAATCGCCTTGTTGGGTTGCACCGGAAAACCGGTAATCCCGGATACCAGGCGGCTACAGGGAACAATCTGTGTGGTGTCAAGATCGGTGTCACAGGGAAAAATGTCCTGCCGTGTGCGCACTGCCATGACTACCTCTTCGAGTGCGGCATTGCCCGCACGTTCTCCCAACCCATTGATAGTGCATTCAACCTGGCGTGCCCCATTGAGAACAGCAGACAGAGAGTTGGCAACGGCCAGACCCAAGTCGTTGTGACAGTGAACAGAAAATATGGCCTGGTCCGAATTGGGTGTATTTTCAATCAGATAGGCAATCAGCTTGCCGAATTGATCGGGTACATTATAACCAACGGTATCCGGGATATTTATGGTACGAGCGCCAGCCTTGATGACGGCCTCGATGACACGGCAGAGAAAATCCGGATCAGAGCGACCGGCATCTTCAGGTGAAAACTCCACGTCATCCACCAGGTTTCGGGCGCGCTTGACAGAACGGGCGGCGTTTTCGATGACCTCGTCTGGTGTCATGCGGAGCTTTTCCTGCATATGGATGGGTGAGGTGGCCAGAAATGTGTGGATTCGGGCTGCTGCTGCCCCCTTCAGGGCTTCACCTGCGCGGTCGATGTCTCGGTCCAGTGATCGGGCGAGACCGCACACTCGACTTTCCGTGATGGTATCGGCTACCGCCTTGACGGACTCGAAATCTCCCGGGCTGGCAATCGGGAAACCTGCTTCGATGACATCTACTCGCATCTTTTCCAGTGCCTTGGCGATACGAATCTTTTCATCCTTGGTCATGGAGGCCCCCGGGCTTTGCTCTCCGTCACGCAAGGTGGTATCAAAAATAATGAGTTTTTCCTTGTTTTTCATTGGAATATCCATTCAATAGGTCAGCACGACAGTCATTGACTGTCCATGCATATTATAAAGAGTATGGTCTGTTTTTGTTGGTAAAGATTATAGATTGCCCGCGCAGGGCAGCAGCCTTTCACCAACGGAAATGGTGCTGGCTGTGAGAATCAGTTCGTGATCTGAAAAAAGAGCACTGTTAGAGGGCTTCATGAACATGATGCTGCTAAATATACCATCTTTTTCATATTTCCAAAACCTGTAAGGCCTTGGCGAAGGATGGGAATCAGCAATGTATATTGAAATCCATAGCAACCATTATTTATATGAGCCTGAACGTTTGCATGAGAGGGCTGAGCAGGCGTAATTTATCC
>RFGN01000499.1 GCA_003696645.1 Gammaproteobacteria bacterium
ACGAAGTTCGTCTTCGGGGTTCTGAACCAGATCTTCATAGTGCAGTTCATAGTAGTTCAGGTTGAATGCCTGGGCATAACGGCGAGCCATGTCGATCTCCTGTTGCCAGGCACGGATGGCGTCCAGATAGTGATGGGCATACCAGATATAATTGGTGAAGTCCTGAGTGAAGCAGGACCAACTTGCCTCACGACCGTCGCGTATGATATTGATGATGGGGGTTTTTGGTGCAATACGTGCTACAAGGGGAAGGTTTTGCACGTTGGCGGTACTCTTGTCCAGAATGCGCGCTTCGCGAGAGATCGACTGATTCTCGCGTAGTTGTGCCTGCAGGGCGACATAGGATTGGGCAAGCAATTCTGCAAGGTCGAGATGCGCTTCACTCCACAGCGCCAGGTTTACAGCAGTCAGATCGAAGGGGGCCTTGAGTTGTTGTTCAGCAAAGGTTCTCAGATCGGGCAGTGTGGTCAGCTCCCCGGCACTGTGAAGTTCTGGATGCTGGTCGAGCATTGCTGACAGCAGAGTGGTTCCGGAACGGGGAAACCCAATGATCAGGATCGGTGTATCCTGAGTCTCTGGAGCAGTTTTCAATGGTGCTGGGGGAGGGACAGTCAGGCCGTCTAGGGTTGCATCCTGGACCTTTGCCTGTTTCTCAAGATGAAAGTCGGCCTGAATGGCGTCATGTCGCGCCAGATCATTGGCCTTGACAAAGGCCGTCAAAGCTTCCTGATACTGCTTGCACTTTTGCAGGAGGGTTCCATATTCGAACCACCCGGAATCATAATCTGGATAACGCTCAAGAAGGTTCTGCAATCGCTCTTTTGCCGAGCCGGCCTTGTGGAGGCGGAACTCTATCCTGCTTTTCAGGACATTCCCCATGAGGTGTTCAGGGGCAAGTTGCAATAGCGCATCGACCCAACGGTCGGCTGCCTCCCAGGCAGTCTGTTGAATCAGTGTATAGACAAGATAGAGATAGGCATCGAGAAAATCTTTTTTGAGGGACAGGGTTTTTCTGAAACAGGCGATTGCCAGATTGAACTGACCGGTATTGTAATAATGCCGGCCAAGATAATGATGGCAGATCGGGCTCTCTGGATTGAGTCTGACCCCCTTCCTGAGCCAATCCAGGGCAGCGGTAAACTGGTCCAGTTCGCTCAGGAGCAGGCCGTACATGCTGCAATAATGCGGGGCCTCGGGCTCCAGTTCGACGGCCTTGGACAACAGATTCGCTGCCGGCCGGTTGAGATTCAGGATGAATGCCAGTTGTCCGCACCAGTACAAATCGTTGGCTTGCTCGGGAGGGGTAATCAGCAGCGGTTGAAGATGCTCCAGCGCCTCATCCTGGCGGTTCTGGTCGATCAGATTCTGGATTTTCTGCAGCTGGGCTCGGATTTCGGTCATGTTTCTTGAAGTTTGCGATAAACGGCTAGCATAGCCGATTTGCTCTGCTAATGGCCAGAGCAACGGGCTTGAAATGTGATCGGCTAATGCAGATAACCCAGCAAGGTCAGCATGTCCCGGGCGGCCTCTTTTTTCGGTTTCTCTGGATCAGTTGCTCGATACTCCGCAGGA
>RFGN01000500.1 GCA_003696645.1 Gammaproteobacteria bacterium
CCGCAGCATCCAGAAGCTGCTCGGCCACAGCGACGTCCGCATCACCGCCCAGGTCTACGCCGACGTGCTGAGCACGGCCCTGCGGGAGCAGGTGGAGGGAGCGTTCGAGCGGTTCGAGGGGTGACGAAGGCTGTTTGCCGGTTACTCTGCAGGCAACAGGAAGTGTTACCGTGGAATTCAAGTGAAAGCCGGGTCACGTTCTATGACCGTTGTGTTTCATTTCACTGTCAGGGCTGACAGTATGCCCCTGTTTTTCCGGCTCAGGGATATACTCCAGCAACTCACAGGGGGTGCATCCAAGAACCCGGCACAACAGATCAACATGCCTGGTGGAAGTGTTATAGCCCTGCCGGGAACCCATGCTTTCCAGCGTGGACCGGGCGATTCCTGTACGCTCGGCGAGCATGGCGTACGTCAGTCGCTCGCCTGTTTTTTCAGCGTAGCGCTCAATGGCATCCCGTAAGAGAATTCGGATCATGGTCTTGTATTTGAGAGCCAGGGTCTGTACCTTCAACGGAGGGCTCGCCAGGTATTCGTACTCCTGACTCTGATCTTACTCACACATTCAAAAGATACAGATGGCCGGCTACTATTTCACTTTCATCGACCTTTTTGCCGGAATCGGAGGCTTCCACAGAGCACTGCATGAGCTGGGTGGCGAATGTGTCTTTACCTCTGAAATTGACCGTTTCTGTCGTCAGAGCTATGAGGCGAATTACCGTACCGGTCGCTTTGAGGGTGATATTACAGAAGTGGATGCCGGATCAGTACCTGCTCATGATATTCTGGCGGCCGGCTTCCCCTGCCAGCCCTTCAGCATAGCCGGCGTGTCCAAGTACAATTCCCTGGGTTATGAACACGGGTTTCGAAATAAAACAAAGGGCACCCTCTTTTTTGATGTTGCTCGTATCATTGAAGCACGACGTCCTGCCGCGTTCATCCTGGAAAATGTCAGGAATCTTGTGAGTCACGATCGGGGACGGACCTACAGGACGATCAGAGAAGTGCTGGAAAAGGAGCTTAAATACAGGGTTTACGACCGTATTATCGATGCGGCTCACTTTGTACCCCAGCATCGCGAGCGCATTTTTATCGTCGGCTTTCGCGAACCTCTCGACTTCGAGTTTCCACCGCTACCCGATCGTGCACGCCCGACACTGGCGGAAATTCTGGAGCCGGAAGTGGATGAAAAATATACGCTTTCCGATCATCTATGGTCCTATCTGAAGGCCTATGCGGAGAAGCATCGTCAGCGCGGCAACGGGTTTGGCTACGGACTGGTTGACCCGGCCGATCCGGAGGCGATCACACGGACGCTCAGTGCTCGTTATTACAAGGATGGCTCGGAAATTCTGATCTATCAGGGGCCAGACCGTAACCCGAGACGCCTCACACCGCGGGAGTGCGCCCGGCTCATGGGTTTTCCGGATAATCACCAGATCCCTGTCAGCGATACGCAGGCCTACAAACAGTTTGGTAACAGCGTGGTCGTGCCGGTTGTCAGGTATGTAGCGGGGGCCGTTGTTGAGACGCTAGCTCGGGCCAGTATGTTACCAGAACGTAGAAACGGCAGGCAGATCCCTCTGTGGCCTCCCACACTGGCTCCTGAAGTAAGGGAGCCTGCCGGAGCGACCTGTGTGGCCTGAAGTAAGTTCTGGATAATTAATGGTCGCATCGGTTGCGGAAATCCTGTCTGACGAGGCGATTCGCCAGATCCGGACGCGTATTCGGCGCTGGGGTCAGAAGCATTTTCAGGATTATCCATGGCGTAGAACCGATGACCCCTATGCCGGGCTTATCGCTGAGATTCTGCTCCAGCGTACCAGGGCCCAGGCAGTCGTCTCTGTTTATCGGGAGTTCATGAACCGATTCCCCTCCCCGGAGCATCTGGCCCTGGCCCCCGAGCAGGAGATCGGTGAGGTTCTGTATCCGCTCGGTCTCAGCTGGCGAGTTCCGCTGATGGCGGCACTCGGTAAGCGTCTTGCTGAACTCGGAGAGATTCCACGTGATTATGAAAAGCTCCTGGAACTACCGGGTATCGGTCCTTATACCGCGGCCGCATGGCTCAGCTTTCATGGAGGGAGGAGAGGGGTCCTCATTGATTCAAACATTGTCCGATGGATCTGTCGTCTGGTCGGGAAGACCGATTGCGATGGTGAGACGCGCCGGAAGAAGTGGTTGCGCGATGCAGTGGAACGCCTTACGCCACGGAGAGGGGTAAAGGCATTCAACTATGCACTGCTTGACTTTACCATGACGGTATGTACACCGGGTGAACCACACTGCGAGACCTGTCCCCTGGGGGCTGATCTATGTGTAACGGGAAAAACCCGACTGCAGGCGAAAGGAACCTGATGCAGGAAGACCCACATAACATGCAAA
>RFGN01000067.1 GCA_003696645.1 Gammaproteobacteria bacterium
GTTCTGGAAGGTGATCATACTCACCCGCAAGAATCGCCTTGAAACCACTGATGGTATCACCCATGGAGACATACTTCCCTGGGCTTCCTGTAAAAACCTCTGCAACAAAGAATGGCTGAGACAGAAAACGTTGAACCTTTCTGGCACGAGAAACAGTCAGCTTGTCCTCTTCGGACAGCTCATCCATACCCAAGATCGCAATAATATCCTTGAGTTCCTTATAACGTTGCAAGGTACCCTGAACTCCACGAGCCACCTCATAGTGCTCATCGCCCACCACCAGAGGGTCAAGCTGACGGCTGGTGGAATCCAGTGGGTCAACCGCAGGATAGATACCCAGCTCGGCAATCTGTCTGGACAACACCACCGTGGCATCAAGGTGCGCAAAGGTGGTCGCAGGTGAAGGGTCAGTCAAGTCATCCGCCGGGACATAAACGGCCTGGATGGATGTGATGGATCCTGTCTTGGTCGAAGTAATGCGTTCCTGAAGAACACCCATCTCTTCTGCCAGCGTTGGCTGATAGCCCACAGCAGATGGCATTCGACCCAGCAATGCCGAGACCTCGGTTCCGGCAAGGGTATAACGGTAGATATTATCAATAAAGAGCAGCACATCACGGCCCTCATCACGAAAATATTCCGCCATGGTCAACCCGGTCAGGGCAACGCGCAAGCGGTTACCTGGAGGTTCATTCATCTGACCATATACCAGCGACACCTTGTCCAATACATTGGATTCGGTCATTTCGTGATAGAAATCGTTCCCCTCTCGAGTACGCTCACCCACACCTGCAAATACTGAAAAACCACTGTGCTCAATTGCGATGTTACGGATAAGTTCCATCATGTTTACAGTTTTGCCGACACCGGCACCACCGAACAGACCGACCTTGCCTCCCTTTGCAAAGGGACATACCAGGTCAATCACCTTGATTCCAGTCTCCAGAATATCCTGTGATGCAGAGAGTTCTTCATAGGAAGGGGCCTTGCGATGGATGGCCCAACGCTCCTCTTCACCGATATCACCCTTCTCGTCAATCGGTTCACCGAGTACATTCATGATACGGCCAAGTGTCTTCTTTCCTACCGGCACAGAGATTGGACTGCCCGTGGCACTGACAGACATGTCGCGTCTCAGACCGTCACTGACACCCATGGCAATACAACGAACGATTCCATCACCCAGCTGCTGCTGGACCTCGAGCGTCGTGCCCACATCATCAATTTTCAGGGCCTCATAGACTTTTGGAATCGAATCACGTGGAAATTCCACATCGATGACGGCTCCGATAATCTGGACGACCTTTCCTTTACTCATACCTGCCTTCCTCTAAAAATTTCCTAAATTAAAAATCAAACTGCGCCGGCACCTGCCACAATTTCCGAAATCTCTTGCGTGATGGCAGCCTGTCTAGCCTTGTTATAGACCAGCTGCAGATCGGAGATCAGGTTTCCCGCATTATCTGAAGCCGCCTTCATGGCTACCATTCTTGCCGCTTGTTCACAGGCAGCATTTTCGACGACCCCTTGATAGATCAGGGATTCCACATAGCGCTGCATCAGTGTATCAAGGACAACCCTGGCTTCTGGCTCATAAATATAGTCCCAATGATGGGATTTCTTTTCCTCACCAACCTCTTGTTCAACCGGCAGTAACTGATCTATCCTCGACTTCTGTACCATCGTATTGACAAACTCATTGAAGACCAGATACAACCTGTCCAATCTCTTTTCATCATAGGCATCGAGCATTACCTTGATTGACCCGATGAGGTCATTCAGCTTCGGTGCATCTCCCAGGTGCTCGCTATGCGCAACAATATTGCTGCCAAGGCCTTTGAAAAAACCATATGCCTTGTTACCGATGGTGCAGACATCAATCTCTGCCTGCTGTGCGTTCCACCTTTCCATATCCCCAAGAACCTTTCTAAACAGGTTGTTGTTCAACCCGCCACACAGGCCTCGATCTGATGAAACGATAATGAACCCAACACGCTTGACATCCCGATTTTCGAGATAGGGGTGCTTGTATTCAGGATGCGCCTGGGATAGGTGAGATAAGACGGCACGGATTTTTTCCGCATACGGCCGTGATGCACCCATGCGTTCCTGGGCTTTACGCATCTTGCTGGCGGCAACCATTTCCATCGCACGCGTAATCTTTTGAGTATTCTGAACGCTCTTGATCTGCGTGCGTATTTCCTTACCAACTGCCATTGCGACTGCCTCTTCAGGTAATTACCAGGTTCCGTTTGCCTTGAAACTCTCCAGAGCCTGCTTCAGACCTGACTGAATTTCATCATTATAGTCACCTGACTCATTGATCTTGCTCATCAATGCGCCATGTTCTGCATTCATGTAATCTTGCAGCGCCTTCTCAAAGCTGCCGATCTTGGATAGCTCCACATCGTCGACATAACCTTGATCAATCGCAAACAACGTTACCGCCTGCTCCGCTACAGACATCGGGCTGTACTGGTTCTGTTTCATCAACTCTGTTACACGCTGCCCCCTTTCAAGCTGCTTGCGAGTCGCCTCGTCAAGATCGGAAGCAAACTGCGAGAATGCCGCCAATTCGCGATACTGCGCCAAATCAAGGCGGACACCACCACCCAGTTTCTTGATGATCTTTGTTTGCGCTGCTCCACCCACACGAGATACTGACAGACCGGCATTGATGGCCGGACGGATTCCAGAATTGAACAGGTCTGTTTCAAGAAAGATCTGGCCATCTGTAATGGAAATCACATTGGTTGGAACAAATGCAGAAACGTCACCAGCCTGTGTCTCAATAATCGGCAACGCAGTCAGTGAACCTGTTTTTCCCTTAACCTTGCCACCTGTCAATTTTTCAACTTCGGCGGCGTTGATTCGTGATGCCCGCTCCAACAAACGGGAATGCAAGTAGAAGACATCACCCGGGTAGGCTTCACGCCCAGGAGGACGTCTGAGCAGCAGTGATACCTGACGATAGGCCCAGGCCTGCTTGGTCAAGTCATCATAGATGATGAGCGCATCCTCACCTCGGTCACGAAAAAACTCTCCCATTGCACAACCAGCATAGGGCGCAATAAACTGCATGGCAGCTGCATCCGATGCGCTGGCTGAAACGATAATTGTATGCGCCAACGCATCATGTTCTTCAAGCTTTCTTACCACATTGGCAATGGACGAGGCCTTCTGACCAATTGCCACGTAGATACATTTGATCCCGGTATCTTTCTGATTGATGATGGCATCGACTGCAATTGCTGTCTTACCTGTCTGACGATCACCAATAATCAATTCGCGTTGACCCCGGCCGATAGGAATCATTGCATCGATTGACTTTATGCCAGTCTGCACTGGTTGATCGACTGATTGACGAGCAATAACGCCAGGCGCAACTTTTTCGATCGGAGAATGGGTATCGGTTTCGATTGGCCCCTTGCCATCAATCGGATTACCCAGCGCATCAACAACTCGACCCAGTAATGCCTCGCCCACAGGAACCTGCAGAATTCGACCAGTACATTTGACGGTATCGCCTTCCTTGATCTCCTCATAGGAACCCAGCAGCACCACGCCAACGGAATCCTGTTCCAGATTGAGTGCCATCCCATATATATTGCCCGGGAATTCAATCATCTCCCCAGCCATCACATTGCTCAGACCATGGACGCGACAGATCCCATCCGTAACGCTGATTACGGTTCCTTCGGTTTGTGCCTCGACACTTCCTTCGAAACTCTCGATCCTCTGCTTGATGAGGTCACTGATTTCAGAAGCTTTCAATTGCATTGATATTCCCTCTATAAAGTTTAAAACCTTTTATTTCGCCAATACGGTCTGAAGTCGTTGCAACTGCGTTGCAATGGAACCATCGATAACGAAATCACCAACACGGATGATGGCACCACCCAATATATCCTTGTTCACACGAGTCTTGAGATTAACAGTGCAGTCCAATCTTTTTTCGAGTGCAGCACTGACCATCTTCTTGATGTCTGCACTGGCCCGCACCGCAGTGACCATGACGGCTTCACACGACTTCTCCGTTTGCGCCCTCAGCTCTGAAAAGACGACAGACATCTGAGCAATCAAGCCAATTCGATGATTCTCCAATAAAATATGGATCAGGTTAGAGACCTTCGCCAAAACAGGCGAATCCTTGACAAAAGCAAGCAAAAATTCCGCCTTCTTCTCTTGAGAAACTCTGGGGTTGGTTAGCAGCCTCTCAACCCTCTCGTCAGAAACCACCTGCCCCAGCACAGACAAGACCCCTTCCCATTCGGCAACCGAGTCATCGGCCCGAGCCACCTGAAAAACGGCTTTCGCGTAAGGTCGTGCAACAGTATTCAGTTCAGCCACATCGACTCCCGTCTAAATCTTGCTCACCAGATCATTCAGCAGATCCGCATGCGCATCAGCATCTATCTCTTTTTTGAGAATCCTTCCTGCGCCTTCGGCAGCCAGCGCGGCCACCTGACCACGAAGCCCTTCCTTGGCCCTCTGGATCTCCTGCTCCACTTCCGAGCGGGCAGAATTGATGATTCTGTCGCTTTCAACCCTGGCATCGTCCTTGGCAGACTCCATAATCTCCTTGGCCCGCTTTTCGGCCTGAGCAAGGATATTGGCAGCCTGGGCCTTTCCTTCCGCAATCAGCTCACCTGCTTTTTTCTCGGCGAGCTCCAGATCCTTCTTCCCCTTGTCAGCTGCTTCCAGACCCTCACTGATGCGTTTTTGTCTGTCGGCCATCATCTGTGAGACCGGACCCCACAGATAACGGTTGACAAACATGATCAGCAGGACAAAGGCAATAACCTGGGCTAATAGTGTTACAGTAATATTCACTCGATTATCCCTCGAACAGTGTTCTTA
>RFGN01000501.1 GCA_003696645.1 Gammaproteobacteria bacterium
GGTGATATAAAGCTGATCTCCCCATGCTAAGGCAGCTTTGTATTCGCGGGTTCCATGCTCATCCTCGTAGATGATATGGTGAATGAATACTTCTGGATCCTTGGTTGGAAGAACCTCATATAGTTTTACGGACATCACTGGGCTCTCGTAACTGACATGATTTTCGCGTCAGTTAGTCGCAAAACTCATTGTATTCAAGATCCGAACTCCAGCTTAATAATGATACCACTTACAAGAACCAGTGCATGCTCACGGAGAGCCCATATGAAGTTCATTATCGCACGCCGATAGGTAACCCCGCTTATACCCCTCTTTCGCCAGCCTGTGGGCGTCTGAGCGGCGCATATGCGGGATATGTGCTTTTCCTGAAAGGCATATCATACTTCCTCTGAAATGATTTCTGCATTTATGAGCCAATCTTTCCGATCATCGGCTCTGCGTGGATCGAATACCAAGTCAAGAACTTCCTTCAGATTCCCATCATCCACGAGGGGAATCAGCTTGGGTTCACGAAGGACATACTCCCAGTCTTTCTTGGTGAGCCTGCCTAGTCCCTTGGCGCGGGAGATGGTCCAGCCCTTGTAATCAGCAGGATCGAATTTCTCATCGTTATAGATGTATTTCCTTTGATTGCCCTTCTCCAGAATGAAAAGAGGAGTGATGAACTTATATATGAAGGGATTTTCCTTATCTTGGAACAGCTCCGGCCAAAACCGATAAAACAGGTTTACCAACAATGCAAAGATGTTGTTTCCATCTTCATCTTGGTCTGATAGGATGAACACCTTGCCATATCGTAGCTTGGAGCGATCAGCTTTTTCGCCAATCATCAACCCTAGAGATAGCAAGATGTCTTGCACCGTTTTGTTCTCAAGGACTTTCTTCGGGGGTAACCCATGCACGTTTAGAATCTTGCCGAACAGCCCAATTCCCCCATGAACAGCAGGATCTCGCACTTCAAGCATACCGGATATTGCGCTGAGCCCTTCTGCAATGAACAGAATACAGTCTTGGCGGTTCTTGCCGGTAGCATCTGTGAGTGATGGGATGAACAGATCCTTCTTCTCAAGCTCTTTCTTGGCTTTCTCCAGATCCTTCTTGCCAACCCTGTCCTTGACTCGTTCGATAACGATGGATACCCACTCTTGGTTTTTCTTGAGAAAATCCTTGACAAGATCATCAGTTACCGCCATGCTGGCGTTCCTGGAGATATTCGTGGAGATCCGGCCCTTCATCTGACCGTCAAACTGGGCGTCCGATATGAAGAATTGGCTATAGACAATTAGCCCGCCAAGATCGGCCTTGTTGACGTAGTTACCGGATTTTTTCAGCCCTAGGCTTGTTCGTGCTTTTCTGTTGAGGGCCTCACTGATGAAGTTAGATGATGTGTTGACGAGGTTACTGACGTGCGGCCCGCCATTCAGCATGGGGATCCCATTGACGATAGCATGATGGAACACCCCTTCATGATCTGAGGTAATCAGCACGACATACCCATGCCCGCGCCCCCACTCTATGGACGATTCTTTGGTCACGTTTCCGTATGACAAGAGTTTTCCAGATAGAGTCTCTCCATTGAAGATGAATTTCTTATCAGGATATGCGATGGCAAGGTCAATCATCCGATCACGAATGAACGCTGGATCAACGGTAGTGTCTTGGAAGACCTTGCTGCTGAGTTTCAGTTCGATCTTCGTCCCGGTTTTCTTGGAACGACCCTTGGTGATCTTTGGGCTACTGGCTCTGTGAACTTCCTTTCCCCGGTAAGTTCCTTCGTGCCACTCTTGTTGGAATACTTGTCCATCTCGGCGGATTTCGACCTTGAACCACTCAGAGACAAAATTGGCAATGGCGGCGCCGAGACCGTTTACACCGATTGCGTTACCCCGATCTTCGAAATTCCTGCCAGCCCTCGGAGTGGATAGCAGAATGCTTGCAGCAGGGCCACTGCCGAGCTCTGGGATTTCATGGATAGGAATACCCCTACCATCATCCTCTACTGAGAAGACTCCGGTTTCTGGGTAGTAATCCACTTTTATCTGCTTGCCATGCCCGTGGATGGCAACCTCGTCAACTGCATTGTCCAGAATTTCCCGGAACGCTACGAAGCAGGCCGGAACTAGCTGATATTCCCTGACATGGATACCATCTTCGTAACTTATTGATTTAATGGTGAAAAATTCACGTGACCCCAGATACATTTCCACGCGGAGGCGTGCATGTTGGTAGTCATTCAATTTTCTGAATTTGTCAGTCATGGTTCCATCTATATGGGGTTGATTCCTGCCTTGGCAATGCCAAGATAGACGCATGTATGCATCTTGCAAGGGGCACAGCCGGATGAAATCATCGGAATACCTGAATCACATCGCATTGGAATACAGCCAATACGTTCTGTATTCTAGGGCTATTCCTAAGATGAGCGATGGTCTTAAACCGGGGCAGCGTATCGCTCTCTGGCTTGTGAGACGGTATGATAAGTCGGATTCCACAGTTGCGCTAGTGGGGGAGATGATCTCTAGTCGGCACTATGTTCATGGTAACGCCCCGGCAGAAGATTTGGTGTCCCGGTTGGCAGCCCCGTATTTGATGAATTACCCGCTCATTCATGGCGAAGGGGCTTTTGGTTCGAGAATCGCCCCGATTGATGGCATTGGTGCCGCTCGTTACACGGCTGTCAAGAGATCCGATTTTGCGCAGAATCATCTATATGTAGACGAGGATATTCTCCCATTCAACTATGGATATGATGGCGCAACCCGTGTTCCGACGACATTCTTACCACTCCTCCCGATTTTGCTGCTCAACGGGGCAAAAGGTATTGCCGTGGGGTTCGCTTGCAATATCCTTCCACGGAAGATCGAAGATGTCAGCAAGGCCGTCCTTGAAACTATCAGGACTGGCAAGTGTAATCACCCGCTTCTTCCTGGATATGAGCGATATGATGTGGATGTGGTCCACCTTGATGACAACAAGTATCAGATCATCGGGAAGTTCGAGAGAATCAACGCATCGACTATTCGAATTACTGAGATCCCCCCTCAGACGAAGGTCACTAAGGCGTTGGAACATCTAAAGAATCTGAAGGATGAAGGGAAGATCAGGGATTTTACCAACAATTCTTCGGATCGCATCTCGATTGAGGTATCATCCAAGCGCGGCACCTTTGGCAAGATGGATGACGCCGAGATCATCTCTCTGCTCAATTTGTCAGTAGTAGAGACAGAGAACATCACGACCATTTCTCCAGATGGAAGTCGTCTGATCCGATACAATACTCCACAGGAGCTGGTAGAAGATTTTGTTCGCTGGCGTCTTCCATACATCAAGAAGCGGTTTGAGAAGAAACTCGACACTGCCATTAACGAGCTCACTAGGTTGTTGCTGTTCTTGTCAGCATTTGAGAAGCATGATGGAAAGGTTCTAGTAAATGACATCCCCAAGATACGGTCACGCAAAGAGCTTCTGAAACGGATCGAGGTTATGAACATCGGTAGAGAGATTGGTGCGACCAAGGAAGACATGAACTGGCTCGCGGATCTTCCGATTCACAGGTTTACCAAGGCCGAACAGAAGAGGGCTTCTGATCGAGTTCAAGAGCTGTTCACGAAGATCGGGGAATACGAAGACATTATTTCATCAGAGGATAGACAGAGAGAAATCTACGCTACTGATATCAAGGACCGCCTCTGAGCATCCCTACTCCTCCCATTGACTTTACTCTGCCCATATGGTATAGGGGGAAAGAGCAATTGGGCCACGGAGGAAACGCCATGTCTATGCGGATTGTGGAAGTTGCCAAGAAGGCAGCCGATGACGTGAAATCCAACCACGAGCGGGAAATGAAGGGTATCCCGCCGATTTACAGCTACATGAAACTGACGGCTGCTGGCATCATGGCTTGCCTCGGGTATTATGGGACTGGCTATTACCTGTATTCTGACAGTCTCCCTGAGGCGCTGGCATGGCCGATTGCTCTCTCAAGTCTGCATTGGTTGGCCGCAGTTGCCGCATTCCTGCTCAGCCTTTTGATGGCTGGGATGTTTTCCATTATGGCTAGTCAGTTTCTGACACAGATTGTGCGACCGGCTTTCTCGGATCCGGTGGCACTGGTGCTCGCCCCATTTGCATATGCTGGGGCCATCATGGCTTTCTCGGTCGTTTCGACGGTTCTCGGGAGCATCATGCTGATCCTGTGGCCGTTCGTGATTATCGGCGCGCTGATCGAAATGTCCAATAGCAGCGGAAACTAGATAGGAAATAACCGCCATTTCCGGTTCTCCATAGTAAATAAGGGAGACAACATGTGTCGTCTTGCCTTATCGAACAAAAGGAGCAAATGAAATGGCAAATCTAGTTTCACCCGGGGTTCAAGCAACCGTAACAGATCGCTCGGTTTATTCAGAGAATTCTCCAGGGACAACCCCATTGATTGTTCTGGCTACACGAGCCAACAAGACAAATCCAGATAATTCAGCAATTGCCGTTGGAACTACGGAATCCGAGAAGTTGCGCTTGGTGACTTCTCAGCGTGAATTGCTCCAAAATTATGGGATTCCGACATTTGCGACCGAGAATGGCGTTCCAGATCACGGCAACGAAACGAACGAATATGGGCTTCTTGCGGCACATTCTTTCCTTGGTCTATCACAGCGTGCTTATGTGATCCGTGCTGATATTGACCTCGGTGCCCTTGTTCCGACGACGGAGGAGCCTTCTTTGCCACCGCCTGATGGAACCTATTGGATCCAACCATCAAATGTGACCGGGGGCATCTTCAAGTTCGATGGAACCAGCTGGGTCACTGTTCCATTCAAGGTTTACACGGTGTCACCACTAGCAACTGATGGCAACGATGATGATTGGGCATTCGATCTATCGACCGCTAATGCTACGATCATGTTCAAGAAGGGCGGGACTTGGTTGGCTGCCACTTCTACCAACGTGGCGTCTGCCTATGCTGGCGCAACTCTCCATGTTGGTGCTACTGCTCCCGCATCTCCTTCGGCTGGTGATTTCTGGTATAAGACGACTGCATCGGGTGGCGGTGTGAATTGGAATCTGAAACGCTATCGTGCTGTGGATAACACTTTCGTGACTATGCCGGTGTTCTCCCAGCCCACGCAGCCTACACCGAACAATGAAACCATCTGGGAGGATACTTCGCAGATCCTTACGAATGGTTCTCACCCGTTGAAGATTGGGACTGGCACCCAATTCATTGACCTCGTGTATTTTGTGCAGGAAGATCAACCTCGCCAAGCCCCCGAAGATGGCACTCCGTGGTTCAATGATACCATTACAGACTTTGCCATGTATATGGAGGGGACCGATGTTGGTCGTGGTAACGAGTGGGTTCCCATCGAAACCACTACCGTGAATAATCCTAGCCGGACCCAGAAGGTGATCTCGGGGTCTGCCCCGACCCTACCGCAGGAGGGGGCCATCTGGATTGACATCTCTACTCCAGAAAATCTTGACAAATTCCCTGTGGTAAAGCGGTATCAATCGGGGAGCTGGATTGACATCACTGCTTCGGTGATTGTTTCCGATGAAGATCCGGTAGCTTCTTCGGTTGTAAATGGAACTTACTGGGTCAATACTGGGGCAGTTCGGACTCGCAACATCGTCAAGATTTACGATCCGACCTATACTGCAGTGGATGTTGTATTCGATTCAGCCACCAACACATATGTCACCAAGCCCGTGGATGGGTGGCATTGGAAACCCCACGGCACAGTCTTTGGTCGGAAGTCGGTGCGCGCCATTGTGGTGGAGAGGATGCAAAAGGCCATTGCCCAAGATCAGGATATTCGGTCGGAAATCGCCGATTTCAACCTGATTGCTGCTCCCGGCTATCCTGAGCTATATGATGAGATGGTTACTCTGAATGTTGACCGTGGGGAAACGGCCTTTGTTGTTGCCGATACTCCGAAATTCATGAGTCCGTTTGGGAATGCACAGGGCCGCGAAATCACCATCGCAGAATGGACGAGCAATGTTCGTGGTGCTAAAGTGACTGGTGAAGATGGGTTTGCAAGTGCGCGTTATCCATACGCCGGGTTCTGGTATCCGTGGTGTATGACCACCAATGTTGACGGGACAGATGTCATGGCTCCCCCGTCACACATGATTTTGCGGGTGCTTGCCTATTCTGATGCAACTGCAGCAGAGTGGTTCCCGCCTGCAGGTCTGGCCCGTGGTCGTATCACGAATGCTTCATCTGTGGGTTATCTGACGGATTCGGGGGAATATCGGGTTGTTGCACTGCCTAAGGCTGCACGTGACACTCTATATACGAACGACATTAACCCGATTCCGTTCATTCCTTCGGCTGGTCTGGTTGTCTATGGGCAGAAGACATTTGCTGGATCGAATACTGCACTTGATCGAATCAATGTTGCACGCTTGGTGCTGAAAATCAAGCGGGATGCTGAGATTCTTCTGGCCCCGTTCCTCATGGAACCGAATGATCCCACGACACGCCGTTCCGCAAAGTTGGTGATGGAGCGGTATCTGAGTCACCTTCTCGCAAGTCGAGCCTTAACCGACATGATTGTGAGGTGTAGCTCTATTAATAACCCCCCAGAGGCTATTGATAGGAATGAACTTCATGTAGATGTGCTCATCAAACCAACTAAAGCAGTTGAGTTCATCTATGTGCCAATCACTATCCTGAATACGGGGGCTGCTCTGTAAGGTCACCCAAGGAC
>RFGN01000502.1 GCA_003696645.1 Gammaproteobacteria bacterium
CTGATGAGACAGGCACTAGTACACGACCAGGAGTCGTCAATACGACTTCAGTAGCCCCAACGAAATAAGCAAATGCATCACCCGTATCTCCGGTCTTGGCCCAATCAAAAGCTACCCAGCCACCAGCTGGTAGGCTGTTGTATTTGAATTCCGTGGTGGTACTTCCATTTTGGTGACTGATCAACTGCAATGAGTTTGAATCCACGGAATTATAGAGGATCTGTCCAGAGCCTGATGTCATCCACGCATCGTAAGAGAAATCATATTTCCCGCCTTCCGCATGGGTAATAAAATCCTTATAGGCGTGGTAGTCCTTGAAAGTGGCCTGCGGATCAGGATCGCAGTTGTCGTCTTCATCAGTAACATCGCCTGTCAGAGCTGCAACGGAGGGATTTGAAGAAGGATCATCCGCTGGCGTTACATAGCAAATCTCAAGGCCCCAGGATATCAGGTTTCCTCCATCTTCGTTGGCGTTGTCGATCACCGTTAAAGTCCAGGTTCCCAATATCTGTTCCTGATAGAAACTTGAGAGGGGAACTTTTGGCTCATAGGACATTTGATCATTAGGTGGGCATGGAAAAGCCGGGTAAGCTCCATTACCTGCTTCATCATCAAAATTGATCTCTACATTGATACCGCTTGTACATTTCTCGCTAAAATTAACAAGCTCTTTTGTAGTCCCATCAGGCGAAGTGAGCCACACTTCCAGTTGAGAAACATCTGTGTGTTCAATTCCCAAATTCACCACATTGATGTCCAGTATTTTACCGGCATCGGAAATGAAGATTTCTGAGGTGATTGTATCTTTTCCAACCGGTGAAATGGCCACAGGTACATCTGAACTGGCATAGGTCGTACAAATCTGATTGGCCACCACATAAGAATCCGGGCAGTCGAGGGTTGCGTCAGCCGGGGCTGTGAAGGTTGGCGGTGTATTGTCTTCTACCTCAATCGTCTGAGGATGAGTACAAGTGGAAGTATTACCGTTGACGTCGGTGGCCGTCCAGGTACGGGTAATGGTGTAGGTACCAATACAGGCTGGTGTAGATTGGCTGTCGCTCCAGGTGATTGATTCCACCCCGCAGTTATCGGTGGCTGTGGCGTATCTGGTGTCGTCCGGATGATCGCTCTCATCGCATTCGATAGAGACATTGGGCGGGCAGGTGATCACCGGTTTTTCGGTATCAGTAACAGTAACCGTACTGTTACAGGTGGAAACGTTGTTGTTAATGTCTGTAACCGTAACCGAGACGAAC
>RFGN01000503.1 GCA_003696645.1 Gammaproteobacteria bacterium
CGTCAGTGAATCATTTGGGTTGTTTTGGCCGGCAGATTTCCAAGCCAACGGGTCGGTAATACAACCTTTGATTAGCCGATCATAGTCTAGCCAACTCATGAATATCTCTCCTTTTCCTCGCCAGCCCCTCAGGGGAACCCGAACGAGCTATCCCCGTCGCAGTAGAGTCCAACCCGTTCGAGTCCCCCCCAAGGGGCTGGAGCATCAAACAGCTACTTGCTTTTTAGAACAGCTGAATAAATACCCTCCAACCACACTGCCAGATCCGACATATTGGGATCTTCAATCTCATACAGATGGAGAATCCAATCAGCTATGATGGCCGCTCTTTGGTTACGGCCATGGCCGGCCATGACCGCATCACGCAATGCCGTCATGGTATCAATGTCGCTCAGCAGGTCCTGGATAGCTTCGCGATAAATCATACAACTACCTCCTCCCGATCAATCAACTCCCACCTGGTTATGGAAATGTTGTATAACAATCCCTCGGCAAGGGGAGTCGGAATGTAAGACTCTTCCTGTACGACACCGCCATCACAATCCGCGATGACAACGCTCCACATGTCGTTACCCAAATAGCGTGCTGTGGCGACATAATAATGATTCGCCACTTGCACATCCATCTCTGCCGCAATAGCCGTTTTGAGATTAGGAATCATCTTTTTCCCCCTTTTTTCCTTTTCCACCTTTTCCCTTTTTCTCTTCCAGATCTGCCAGCAGGAAGGCAATGGGCATTTCGAAGGCTTGCAAGCTGGCATAGCTAATCTCGCTGGACGAAAAAGCCCAATCAATGGCCCTTTTCTCGTCAGGAGCGGCTATCTGCGTGGAGAACCCGCCCCCGCTATAGCTGAAGCGGCCAGTCACAAGCCACCACTTCAGCAAGTTTCGCTTCAGGCAGAGCAAGACAACAGCGTCCAGCTCAGCCTGGTTGCGCCGGCGGTTGTATGAATTCCATGAATGGCGGGCAGACCGCAGTTCATAAAATTCTTTCAATAGATCATCATCTGTGAGCGAAGCATATTCTTTGATGTTTCGCTTGACAAGCGGAGTAATCTTTGGTAGAGTTACATTATCAATCGGCTGTGGCAGGTCGATTGTCTGGTTGCCGGCA
>RFGN01000504.1 GCA_003696645.1 Gammaproteobacteria bacterium
CGATACGGCCGTGAAAGCGGTGCAGCGATATGTGAAAGCGACAGGTGACAAGGAGGTCGCGATGTCTGCCATTCGTTTTCTGGTTCGGGAGAACAAGTTCGACATGGCGCAATCGATCGTCCAATCCCTGCTTGCGCACGTGGATGATGGAGATGATATACATCGAATGGCACTGCTTTTGGCATTGAAGTCTGGTGATGAGATGAAAGCCCTTGAACAGTTCGAATGGGCTCTGGGAGACCTTCCCAAGGGGCAGAAAGATCGGGTGGCTGTCGAAATGTATGAGCTTTTGAAACAGAATGCTTCTCCGGCCATGACCACCAATATCATGCAGAAATTGCTTGAGAATGCCGATGGGGATACCAGCGTCATGCGCCTCGTTGCCGAGGTTCAGGCAAGGTTGGGAGCATATGAAAATGCCCAATCAACGATAAAGCATGCTCTTGACCTGGCCCCGGATAACGAAAAGAATATTCTACTGCAGGCGCGACTTTATCTGATGCAAAAGGATAATGAAGCAGCTCTCGGGGTTATGCAGAAATCGGTACAGGAATTTCCTGAAAATGTTGTACTGAGAAATTACTATGCCAGGCTGCTTATACAGGAAAACAGGGCGGAAGAGGCGCTGGATCAGTATCAGATATTGATCACAATGGGGGATGAAGAGCAGAAGGCCCAATCAAGGTACACCCTTGCATTGTTGCTGGTTGATCTGAAACAACACGAGAAGGCGCGTGAACAATTCAGAAGGCTGGTGAAATCCCGCCATTTTGTCAATGAGTCCAATTATTACATTGCTCTGACCTATCAGATGGATGATGAAAAAGAGAAGGCCTTGCCGGTTTTCAAAAAGGTCGAGAGAGGGACGGAGTACTGGATGGACGCCCAGTATCATATTGGTGAGATCCTTGCCGATATCAAGGGTCCTTCGGAGGCATTGAATTTTCTTGAATCACTTGACCTCAAGACCGATGTTGAACGCAGAACCATCGCCAGGCTGGAAGCGAGATTGCTTCGCCAGGAAGGCAGGATAGAAGATGCGATTGAGATATTCGACCGGCTCCTTGAGAAGTCACCGGATGACATCGACCTGAAATACGCCAAGGCGGTCATGATGGCTGACGATACTTCGACAGAAGTCTCTCGGGTTGAAGCGATCTTCCTTGAGATATTGAAAATCCGTCCCGATGACGCGCATACCCTGAATGCCCTGGGATATACCTTGGCAGACCGGACCGATCGATATGAAGAGGCCCTGGGTTATATTCAACGAGCCTATGAACTGCAACCCAAGAATCTGGCCATCCTGGACAGCATGGGCTGGGTCCATTATCGTTTGGGCCACTATAAAAAGGCCCTGGAGTTCCTTCGACGGGCTGCAGACGCTGACGATCCGGAGATTTCCTCACACTTCGGAGAGGTATTATGGGTAAATGGCGATCATGACCAGGCAAGGGATGTCTGGGGCAAGGCCTTGCTCAAGTATCCCAAGAATCCGGTGTTGTTGAAGACAATTGAAAAATATGATCATTCACACTGATTGCTCAGACGGTATGAAGGAGTGATGCGCCGCTTTCTTGGTGGGTGCCTGCTCCTGTTCCTTGGGGGATGTGCAAGCCCGGTACTGCATGTCCCCGAAAAGCCGTCTCAGTATGCGCAGTGGCAGCAGGACCGGGTTCATGCCTGGCGCAATCATCCTGAATGGGCGGTGCATGGCAGGGTGTTGTTGCAATTTTCCGGTCGTTCCCACAGGGCTGGATTCTTCTGGGAAAAAAAACTGTCAGGTCAATCCCTGTCCTTGAATGGGGCGCCTGGTATGGGAATCTTCCAGATTGCAGAATCGGCTGAAGGTGCCTCTTTGACCCATGGCCGAGAACAGATTAAAGCCCCAACAATCAATGCTCTTTTGAGGCGACAGTTGGGATGGGAAATGGATATGGATTCTCTGCAGAAATGGATATGGGGAGTGGTCGAGTCACCTCGGCATGTCGCTTTTGATCAGGCCGGCCAGCTTGCATGGATCGAGACGGAAGAATGGGTGCTGGAATATTCTGATTATCGGCGGGTGGGTAAATTGATCATGCCATTCAGGATCGATGCCCGGAATGAGAGCAGGAAACACCGCGTTCTGATCAAGTTGAATCGTTGGGTATTGCATGACTGAGTCTTTGGAAGGACCAATATGGTGGCCAGCACCGGCCAAGTTGAACCTTTTTTTGCATGTCGTGGGTCAGAGGCCTGATGGTTATCATTGTCTGCAAACCGTTTTTCAGATCATTGATCTGTGTGACGGGATCAATCTGTCTGTGAGGTCCGATGGCGAAATTTGTCACCTCAACCCGCTCAGTGGTGTTCCGCAGGAATTGGATCTGACTGTTCGGGCTGCACGGCTTTTGCAGCAACATGCAAATTGCCGTCAGGGCGTTGATATTTCCATTCAGAAGAAGATTCCTATGGGTGCCGGTTTGGGTGGGGGGAGTTCTGATGCTGCAACAGTGCTGGTTGTGTTGAACCGGCTTTGGGGAGTTGATCTGGATAAGGTGGAGCTGGCAAAGCTTGCAGCAAAATTGGGTGCAGATGTCCCCGTTTTTGTGTTCGGCAGGAATGCCTGGGCTGAGGGCATTGGGGATATTTTGACTCCTGTCGACCTTGAGCCGTCCTGGTATGCCATCTTTGTACCGGATATTCATATCGATACCAGTCATGTTTTTGCCGCAGAGGATTTGACAAGAGACAGCAATCCCATCACAATATCCGGTTTTCTTGGAGGGTACCGGGAAAATACGCTCGAAAGGGTTGTGTTTTCACGGTATTCCGGGGTCAGGCAGGTGGTGGAATGGCTGCGGGCAAGGGGAATAAAAGGGTCCATGAGCGGGTCTGGAAGCGCTGTCTTTGCGACACTGTCATCAGAAGAAGAGGCCTGTCGGTTGGTAGAGGAATGTCCGTTGGACTGTCGTTGCTTCGTCTCGGCCGGGTGTGAAATGTCTCCCTTGATGAAACGGCTTCCACAAGATTGACACTGGCCACGAATCGGTTTGGATCATCGGACAGACGGGCAAAAACTTTCGGGTATACAGAAAATATTGGGGTGTCGCCAAGCGGTAAGGCACAGGGTTTTGATCCCTGCATTCCCAGGTTCGAATCCTGGCACCCCAGCCAATTGAATTATGTATCAATCAGGGCTAGTAGGCACCTTGGGTGACAATGGTGGCGATATGATGGTGTTTTCCGGTAATGCCAACAGGGCACTTGCCAAGAGAATTGTCGATCACCTCGGACTGGATCTTGGCAAGGCAGTTGTTGAAGATTTCAGCGATGGTGAAATCATGGTCGAAATTTCGGAAAACGTACGTGGCAAGGATGTTTTCATCGTGCAGCCAACCTGTTCACCACCGAACCGGAATCTGATGCAGCTGCTGATCATGGCTGATGCCCTGAGACGGGCTTCAGCAAAAAGGATTACTGCCGTGATCCCATACTATGGCTATTCGCGCCAGGATCGTCGGGTGCGTTCTGCCCGGGTGCCGATTACGGCAAAGATGGTTGCCGACATGATCTGTGGGGTTGGGGTCGACCGGGTATTGACTGTTGACCTGCATGCCGAACAGATACAGGGTTTTTTCGAAATTCCTGTCGATAATGTGTATGCCTCACCGGTATTCCTGAGCGATATCTGGCGTTGCAATTATGAAGATATCACTGTTGTATCCCCTGATGTGGGGGGGGTGGTTCGGGCCAGGGCGCTTGCCAAACAGTTGGGGGATGCCGATCTTGCGATTATTGATAAACGCAGACCACGGGCCAATGTTGCCAAGGTCATGCATGTCATCGGTGAGGTAGAAGGAAGAACCTGTATTCTTCACGATGATATCGTGGATACTGCAGGAACCTTGACAACGGCTGCTAAGGCATTAAAGGAAAATGGAGCCAAGAAGGTATTGGCTTATTGTACCCATCCCGTCCTGTCAGGGAAGGCCTTGGAAAATATTGCCGGTTCGGCACTGGATCAGTTGGTGGTTACTGATACGATCCCCCTTCTGGATGCAGCAGCTAGCTGCGACAAGATTCGGTTTCTGAGTATTTCCGAGACGCTCGCCGAGGCAATGCGCAGAGTTCATCACGAGGAATCGGTGAGCTCCCTTTTTATGGATTAGGTATTTTATCGAGGAGAAAAAGATGAGTGAATTTACGATCGTGGCTGAACCACGAACCGGTTTGGGAACTGCGGAAAGCCGCCGTATGCGCCATGAAGAACGGGTTCCGGCAATCATTTATGGAGGAAGCGACGAGGCCAGAACAATTTCTCTGGAGCATGACAAGATGATGCGCAACCTTGATAATGAGGCTTTCTTCTCCAATATCCTGACAATCAAGGTGGGCAGCAAAATGGAGAAGGTGGTTGTCAAGGATGTCCAGCGCCACCCCAGTCGCCGTGCGTTGTTGCATGTGGATTTTCAACGGGTGATTTCGGATCAGCTACTCAAGATCGCTGTCCCGCTGCATTTCGTTGGAGAAGATGTTGCCAAGGGGGTCAAGCAGGAGGGAGGCGAGATCTCTCATCAGATGAATGAAGTGGAAATCAGCTGCCTTCCCTCGAATCTGCCCGAATATCTGGAAGTGGATGTTACCGAACTGGGGCTTGGCGAGAGTATTCACCTGAGCGATATTCAGCTCCCGGAGGGTGTGGAAATTCCACAATTGGCCTTGGGCGAGGATCATGATCATGCTGTAGTGACCATTCATGCCACGCGTACAACAGATCATGAAGAAGGATCGAATGAACCGGAAGAAGAAGGATCAACTCCTGAAGAAGAAGCCTGATTTCAGTGTCTTCCGACGCCATTCGGATCATTATTGGTCTGGGTAATCCAGGCGAGAAATATGAAAAAACCCGGCATAACGCCGGGTTTTGGTTTCTGGACAGACTGATACAGGAATTTTCAGGTTCCTTTTCCCGAAACCAGAAGTTTTTTGGCGAATACGCCCGTATCCGTATTCTGGGAAATGATTGCCATCTTCTCAAACCGCATACCTTCATGAATCGTAGTGGCCAGGCAGTCCAGGCCATCATGCATTATTTCAAGATCAGCCCAGAGGCGATACTTGTCGTTCATGATGACCTGGATTTTGATCCTGGAATCATTCGGGTCAAATTGAAGGGGGGGCATGGTGGACATAATGGACTCAGGGATATCATATCCACCCTGGGCAAGGGAGATTTTGCCCGGTTGCGAATCGGGGTCGGTCGTCCAGCAGGCGCGTCTGGTCCGGGTCGGGATGTTTCAGGTTATGTCCTGTCTGTTCCCGGAAAAGCCGAACGTCTTGCCATCGAAGATTCCATGAACATCGTCGTGCAAAGTATGCCACTCATTTGGAAGGATGGCATGGATAGCTTTATTCATCAAACACATCATAAAATCAGGTAAGGGAAGTATATGGGATTTAAATGTGGCATCGTCGGGCTCCCCAATGTTGGAAAGTCCACCTTGTTCAATGCATTGACTCAGTCCGGGATCGAGGCAGCGAATTACCCTTTTTGTACGATTGAACCCAATGTTGGAACTGTCGCGCTTGCCGATGAGCGACTGGAAAGGTTGTCCGAAATTGTCAAACCCGAAAGGGTCTTGCCTACAGTCATGGAATTTACGGATATTGCCGGGCTGGTAAAGGGGGCATCAAAGGGTGAGGGTCTGGGGAATCAGTTTCTGGCGAATATACGTGAGACACAGGCCATTGCTCATGTTGTCCGATGCTTTGAAGACGATGATGTAACCCATGTTCACAACAGGGTTGACCCCCTGCATGATATTGAAATCATCAATACGGAGTTGATGTTGGCTGATCTGGAAACGGTTGAGAAGGCCTTGCAACGACTGCAAAAAAGATCACGCTCAGGTGACAAGGTGGCCATCTCACTTGAGGAGGTGTATCGAAAGCTTGTGGATGGGCTGTCTGCTGGTCGGGTTGCCAGATGTCAGGAATTGAGTGAAGACGAACATGAAAAGATACGTGACCTGCATCTTCTGACCCTGAAACCCATGATGTATGTGGCCAATGTGGATGAGCAGGGGTTTGAGAACAATCCCTATCTTGATGCCTTGAGAACGCATGCCGAGCAAGAAGCAGCGCCAGTTGTTGTTGTGTCTGCGTTGATGGAATCGGAGCTGGTGGAACTCGATCCTGATGCCCAGAAGGAATTCATGAAGGAACTGGGCTGGGACTATTCGGGCCTGCAAAGGATGAGTCGGCAGGGTTATGAACTGCTGGGACTGCAGACCTACTTTACTGCAGGAGTCAAGGAGGTGCGTGCCTGGACCGTTCGCAAGGGTGCGACGGCACCCGAGGCTGCCGGAGTGATTCATACCGATTTTGAAAAGGGATTCATCCGGGCAGAAGTAGTTTCCTATGATGATTTTGTTTCCTGTGGAGGGGAGCAGGGTGCAAAATCACAGGGCAAATGGCGGCTGGAAGGCAAGGACTATATCGTGCAGGATGGGGATGTCATCCATTTCAGGTTCAACGTTTGAATGTGCGGGGGTTACTGTAAAGAAGCTGTTCCAGCTCCTGATCTGATCTGATAGATTCCTTGCTGCTTGACCCACATCTCGAATTCCCTGGCCATCAACGGTTTGCAAAGCACGTAGCCCTGGATGGCATCGGCATCAAGCTGGGTAAGCAATTGCAGGGCTTTTTCGTCTTCGACGCCCTCTACAGTTGTAGAGAGGTTAAGAGCATGTGCCAGCTCGATGATTCGGTGCACAATTGATTGCTGGTTGGGATTCCTGAATATATCGCGAACAAAGGATTTATCTATTTTGATGGTATCCAGAGGAAGTTCCAGAAAATGCGCCAGAGAGGTATTTCCGGCACCAAAGTCATCCAATGAAATATGTACATTCTGTTGACTGAGCCTGGATAGGGTTTGCTTGGCAAGTTCTGGATCATTGAGAACTGCACTTTCGGTCAGCTCGATCTCAAGCAAACGCGAAGGCAGGGTATGCTTTTCGAGGAGTGACAATACGGTGGCAGCAAAATTGGGTTGTTGAAGGTTTTTTGCTGAAATATTCACTGCAACGGAGACCTCGAGGCCGCCGCGGAGCCATTCGACAGACTGTTGGATTGCCTTTTTGATGACATAAAGTGTCAAGCGGTTGATGATATTGCTGTTTTCGGCCGCAGGTATAAAATCATCCGGAAACAATAATCCTCTCTTGTGATGACGCCACCGAATCAGTACCTCTACCCCGGTGATGGTCTGGCTGCGAATATCCAGCTTGGGTTGAAAATAGGGAATAACTTCCTCCTGTTCTATGGCCGCCTCGAGATCACTGACCAGAGCAAGAGAGCCGGCAGCCCCTGAAGACAGATTTCGGTGGTGCATGATAAACCCGTGACCGCCTCGTTTGGCGTGATACATGGCGACATCGGCACTATGTAGAAGCTCGCCAACCGTCTTGCCATGCTCCGGGTACATGGCGGCGCCAATACTTGCATGGATATGCAGGGTGTGATCTTCAAAATGAAACGGTTTCTGTATGCTTTTCAGGGCCTTCTGTGCAACGATGGCTGCCTGACTGGCATCTGCTGTCGGCAGCAGGATGGCAAATTCATCGCCACCCAACCTGGCTACGGAATCGGATTTTCTGACAATTCTGATCAGTCTTGAAGCCGTCACTTCAAGCAGGGTATCTCCTGCCTTGTGTCCCAATGTGTCATTGATTTCCTTGAACTGATCGAGATCCAGAAGCATGAGGACGAAGTGTTTTCGCTTTCTCTGGCACAAAGCCATGGCCTGACTGATTCGATCCATACACAGGGCCCTGTTGGGTAGGCCGGTCAGAATATCATGGGTTGCCTGGTGACGCAGCTTTTGTGCCTGACTCACCAGGTCCTTGCGCATGATGTTGATTTCCTGCGCAAGGGCCCTGATTTCATGCAGATTGCTTGACGTGTGGATTTCATCATCAGGTAATGTATTGGACGACTTTTGAATGGCAACACGCAGCTTGTTCAGAGGGCTACTTATTTTTCTGGCCGATGCCAGCGTTATGGCTAGTGCTATCAGGATGTAGATCAGGGTAAACAGTGTCAGGTTGAGCCTAAGGTTTTGGATAGCTCTTTTGGTCCGTTCCTCATTAAAACCCACATAGAGCCTGGTTGGGAGACTGTCCTGATCCCGGATGCTCATGGGAATGCTGATGTCGAATATTCCATCCTGGTGCTGATCAAAGAAACTGTCTTCCTGAAAGTGCCTATGTGATGGAATGAAGCTGGATTGGGCCAGAATCTTGCCTTGGCTGTTGGCTATGTAAACGTAGACAATGTTTGTCAGGGCGACTTCCCGATCAAGCATGTGGCTGATTGCCTTTTTTTCAGGCCAGGACAGCTCGATTCTTTTGGCAATGAGTTTTGCATGGTGTTTTGCCTCATCGAAAAACTGATCGGTTATTTTATGCTGTGCGAAGAGGGTGACAGCAAGAACAAACAGTGGCAAAAGGACCAGGTGGATAAATATGGACCCTTTTGCAATATGTCTGACGATGGAGGTAGCTGGCATGGTATTGATCAGGAGGGGAACTCAATCATGGCTGGAGTATCTGGAATCAATGAAACATGGACAATGCTGGCTGTTGCAAATCTCATGCGATACATTGATTCAATAGGGCAATCAAGCAAATGACAGACGATGGCACGCAATACGCCGGCATGTGCAACAACAAGGATGTTTTTTTCTTTTCGTGTTGCAATTATCGAGTCCCATCCCGTGATGACACGATTGAAGAATCTGTCCAGTGGCTCTCCACCTTCTGGCCTGCAATGGACAGGGTCCTGGAAAAATCCTGAATAGTTCCGGGGCGATTCTTGTTGAATTTCCTCGATGCTCCGTCCTTCCCAGACACCCATTCCGATTTCCATGAAGGCATTTTCGATGATGAGATTGATTTTCTGTCTGTTTACCAGGTCTTCGGCAAACTCACTGCAGCGTTTGAGTGGAGAGGTCACAATCAAGTCCCAGTTTCCTGCGGCAGTGGCGCGGTGCATCTCGCTCCACCCCTTCTTGCTCAATGGGTCGTCGAGTTGGCCCCGGTACATTCTGCCACCAACAGGTTCTCCATGACGGATCAGATCGATTTTCATAAGTGTTGAGCTGGTAGAATGGATTGGTGAAATCTTTCCCAGTCAAAAACCGGACCGGGGTCAGTTTTTCTGTCGGGGGCTATATCGCAGTGGCCAACAATTTTGTCTGGACTGAGAGAAGGGTAGGTCCTTAACAGGCCGATGACAAGATGTGTCAGACGTTGGTATTGAATCGATTCGTATGGAATGGTGTTGCAGCCTTCCAGTTCAATACCAATGGAAAAATCGTTGCAGCAGTTTCTGTTCCTGAAACTGGAGACCCCTGCATGCCAGGCACGTTTATGAAAAGGGACAAACTGGATAACTTCGCCGGTTCTTCTTATGAAGATATGGGCTGAAACCCGCAGATCTTCCAGGTCAGCAAAGTCTGGATGAGCGGTTGTTTCAAGCTGGTTGGTGAAAAGCTGTTCGACATAAGGGGTGCCAAAGTGACCTTCGGGAAGACTGATGCCATGTAAGACAATCAGTTCTTCAGTACAGTCAGATGGACGGTCATCACAGTTTGGTGAAGGCAGGAATTGGCAATCTATGACAAGCCCACTTTCCCTGTCAATTCTATATTCACTCTGAGGCACGTTTCAACAGGGTCCCGACCCCTTTGACGGTAAATATCTCGAGGAGGGTAGCATGCTCTACACGTCCATCAATAATATGAACAGTATTGACACCATTCTCGATGGCAGACAATGCACATTGCACTTTTGGGAGCATTCCACCATATATGACACCATCATGAATCAAACCTTTAACATCCATGGCGGATAGCCCGGTCAGTAATTTATTCTGTCTGTCCAGGATGCCAGGGGTGTTTGTCAGTAATAACAGCTTTTCAGCCTGTAGAACCTCTGCAAGGCGACCGGCTACGGTGTCTGCATTGATATTGTAGGATTGACCTTCCCTGCCCACACCGATTGGTGCCACAACAGGAATGAAGTCACTGTTTACCAGCATTTCAATAATGTTGGGATCAATATGTGTGATTTCGCCAACATGTCCGATGTCGATGATTTCAGCAGTATTCATGCCGGGGTCATCTTTCGAAAAGACCATTTTTTTGGCGTGTATGAAGTTTCCATCCTTCCCGGTGAGTCCGATGGCACGACCACCATTCTTGTTGATCAATGTTACGATCTGCTTGTTGACGAGGCCGCCAAGAACCATCTGCACGATATCCATGGTCTCTTCATCAGTGACCCGGATCCCACTGACAAATTTTGACTCCTTTCCCAGCCGTTCTAGAAGGTTGCCAATCTGTGGGCCACCACCATGAACAACGATAGGATTGATGCCGACGTGTTTCATCAGAATAATATCGCGAGCGAAACTGTTCTGAAGGGTGTCGCTGGCCATGGCATTGCCGCCATATTTGACGACAATCGTTTTCCCCTGAAACTTTTGTATATAGGGCAGGGCCTCGATCAGGACCCTTGGAATATCAAGCTTCTTCTGCATGCGGGATAAATCCTATTTTTTTCCTGAGTGGCCAAAGCCACCGTCACCACGATCCGATTCAACAAAACTGTCAACGATATCAAAATCGACCTGCAATACCGGCACGATCACCATTTGAGCAATCCGGTCGCCTGGGTGAATCTCGTAATCGTTTTGTCCCCGATTCCAGCAGGAAACAAAGATTTGTCCCTGATAGTCTGAGTCAATCAGGCCGACAAGATTACCCAGCACGATTCCATGCTTGTGTCCAAGACCAGATCTTGGCAGCAACATTGCAGCAAGGCCTGGATCATCAATATGCATGGCCATGCCTGTAGGGATCAGCACAGTTTCACCGGGACTCAGAGAAATCGTTCCATCCAGACAGGCTCGCAGATCTATTCCAGCTGAGCCACTGGTTGCTCTCTGGGGTAAGGGAAAGTCCTGCCCCAGGCGGGGGTCAAGAATCTTTAACTGTATTTTTTTCACGATAAAGCTCCAGTATCAGGTC
>RFGN01000505.1 GCA_003696645.1 Gammaproteobacteria bacterium
CTCCCCGCGAGTATCGCCCAACTTGTTAGGCACAAGGAGCAGTACCGGCGTTAGCCCACGATCACCTCTCTCCCCAAGGGAAAAGGCCAACTCAAGAACCTAAAGAAACTTTTGCTATATGACAACAAGTTAACCTCTCTCCCCGAGAGTATCACCAATTTAAAATTGTCTGATATTGACTTCAGAAATAATAAGGATCTCAAGCTTTCCCGCTCTGTGAAGAACTGGTTAAAAGATCTGAGAAAAACTGGAGCGACTGTTAGCACATGGTCTTGGCCTTTTTCATTTTGGAACTTCTTTGTCTTGGCCTTTTTCATTTTTGAAAGACTTGTTATATGATCACCTGAGATGTGGATGTAGGTATCAAACATCCTGGAGGACCGGGACCATCCCATGTGGTGGCGGAGTAGGGCTTCTGGCATCCCCCTCCTCGCAAGCTCAGTTGCTCTGCTGTGGCGGAGGTCATAGAGCCTCCATTTGACAGGGATGCCCCGTCGACGAAGTTCTGACTTCAGCTTGCAGAACATCGTGCTGAGTGTCTTGTGACTCCAAGGGAAGAGAGGGTCTCCCTCCAATTCCTGGAGCATCATACCCAGTTCTCTAGGGATGACAACCGTCCTCGAGCCCGTCTTGTTCCTCCCAGATGGAACCAAAGGGTTGAGCTCAGGAACAGACTCCACACAGATGTTTCCAGACAGAGCCAAGCATTTGTGTCTGAGCGAAAGCAACTCGTGAGGACGCATTCCAGTGTGATGAAGGAACTCAAGCCGGAATCTCGGTCTTGAAACGGAAGACAGAACTGTGCTGAATTCATCCTCAGTGACCGCACTTCCAGCTGAATGCACTCTCTCCTTGGTCAGCACCTTCTTGAGTTCACCGGGGATCTCAGTGCGGAGGACATGGCGGATTAGCCACTTCAGTTCTGCGCGGATGGTGTTCTTGGTACTCGGAGACAACCCACGTCCGCTCGTCCCTGGATAATTCTCGAAAAAGTGGACGAGAGCTGCAGGTGTGAAACTACCGATATTGGAGAAGACCAGCTGGAGCATCTGCGTCTTCTTCTTGATTGTTGACTCTGCAAGCCCCTGTTCAGAGGCGATCTGCAGATTGAGGAGTTCAAAGAGGGTTCATGAGATTCATTCAGTGCATTCGTGCATCAATCTTAGCAATTCTAGGACTACATCAGGGCCACCCAGAAATATCGCATCCACGCTTCTTGAGCTTCTCAAGTGCATCGGTCACATTCCCGGGGAGAGAGGTCAACTGATTATCTCCCAGATACAGTCCCTGCAGGTTCACAAGCTGTCCTATACTCTCGTGGAGAAAGGTTAACTTGTTGTCGTAGCCAAAGTTTCTGCAGGTTCTAGAGTTGTTCTACCCACTCCAAGGGCTCGTTGGGATTCTTCTCCATATAGCTGAGGTGCCTGAACGAGAGCTCCCTAATTCCTATTGGAAGTTTATTGAGATTTTTCGTGCAGAGGTGGAGCTTGCTGGGATTTTCCGATCTCCTCAGGGAGTTCTTCACGTTCTCCTGTCCTCTTGAAGAGGGTGATGTCGTGCAGATCGACTGCCACCACTCTTCCTCATCCGCAAGATGTTTTCGAGCACATGTTGCTGATGGGAGTGAACGTCGTCCATGATGAAGCCGAGAATGATACCGAGGTAGATGTCTGGGATGTTCGCTTATGAACGACAGTGATGATCATGCAGTCAATAATTTTGGATCCATGGACAACCGAAGTAGAACAGAAATTGTAACTGAAGTTGATCCCCTCAACAACGACATATTCAGATGTTGAGATAGTGACGATGAATTATACAGATACTGTCAAACCACTTTCAAAC
>RFGN01000506.1 GCA_003696645.1 Gammaproteobacteria bacterium
CGCAAACACCGGAAGCCCGCCAATGTCCTGCTCGCGGGCCTGAAGCATCTCAAAGATGAAGATATCCGGAACCCAGTAAACCGAGGCGGTGGTATCCTGAAGGTCATCGAAAACCTCACGGCTCCGCGATTCCGAGCGCATCGGCAGGGCCAGAAAGACCTTGTCCACGTCGTGCTCTTGAACATATTCCTTCACATGCTCGCAGCTATCAACGACGGGAACCCCGGCAATTTCCTTTCCCACGCGACGCTTGTCATCATCAAAGAAGGCAAGCAGACGAATTCCCATCCATTCGGATTCCTGAATCCGTTGTGCCACCTCCTGCCCCAGTGATCCCGCGCCCAAGATGATTGCCGTTCGCGTGTTGCGCCCATGGCGCCGTAAGAAACGCATGGCCTTCCGTTCAAGCGCATGCAACGCAATCAAGGCCAGAGGAGCCACAATAAACCAGGTTCCGACAATCAACCGGGAATAGATTTCGGTTGTCTTGGTCAGCCAGGCAATCGCCAGCAGCATGGCGACGGCCAACAGCCATCCCCCAGTCAATACCCTCGATTCCTGCCAGTAGTTCGCTCCCCTCCAGGGGCGATAGGCATCCACGGCGCCCATGGCCACCCAGGTCAGAATCCCGCCCAGAATGGCGGCCAGCTGATAGGGCTGGTTGAATACCTGGTCATTTAACCAGCATAATGTGGGCAAGCCCGCCCAGACAACGAGCGCATCTACGAACCTCTGGACAACGACCAGCCACACATGATATCGCCGCATAAGTCCGCCTTTCACATTGCTTCCCTCCCGGACTTCTTCTCCCACTTCCAAGCATGGGCGACGATCTGTTCCAGATCAGGATATTGCGGCTTCCATCCAAGCTCCTTGCGCGCCCTGGAAGCATCAGCCACAAGTACGGACGGGTCCCCCTCCCTTCGCGCTCCAATCCCGACCCTGAATTCTTTGCCTGTCACCCTGCGGCAAACATCAATCACTTGTTGTACCGAGTATCCCTTGCCGTTACCAAGATTATAGGCGCCGCTCTCGCCCTTCTCCATCAGCCTTTGAAGCGCCAGCCAATGGGCATGGCAAAGATCCCATACATGAATGTAATCACGAATACAGGTGCCATCCGGGGTATCGTAATCATTGCCATAGACAGTGATGGTATTCCGCCTTCCGGACGCTGCCTGCAACACCAATGGTATCAGATGGGTTTCGGGGTCATGACGTTCGCCCAGATCTCCCTCGGGGTCCGCACCAGCCGCATTGAAATAGCGCAAACAGACCGACTTCAGACCATAAGCATGATCATAGTCTTCCAATAGCTGCTCGACCATCAGCTTGCTCTTGCCATAAGGGTTGATGGGAGATCTGGGATGGGCCTCATTAATCGGCACATATTGGGGCATTCCGAAAATAGCGGCAGTAGAGGAAAAGATGAGACGACGAACCCCGTGCCTTACCATGACATCCAGAAGGTTTACAGCGTTGCAAACATTGTTACGATAATATTTGGCTGGGTCAGATACGGACTCCCCCACGAGGAGGCTTGATGCGAAATGCATGACAGCATCAAATTTACGTTCGGAAAAAAGACGATCAAGCCCCTCGATATTGGCCAGATCGGCTTCGATCAAATCCCCATGCAGAACGGAACCCCGGTGACCTGTACTCAGATTGTCAAAAACCGTGATTTTGTACCCATGGCCCGCTAAAAACTTTGACATGTGGGAGCCGATAAAGCCGGCCCCTCCGACAACAAGAATGTGATACATGGCTTTAGCTTGCTCACATGGGATTTTTCGACTAACCTTTTTCTGATTTGGCTGCATAGCGGCGAATCATAACATATTCTGAGGAGGAATAACTCGTGAAGAAGGTAAGAAACATACTGGCATTGGCCGCGCTACTGCTATTGCCTCAGGCAGGAATGGCCGTAACCTACGGAGTGGGTGCCGACACGCCTCGCATTGTGATGTTGCCCGAAGATGGCTCCCCTGGTGAAGGATACTGGCTGGGAAGCTTTGCAAGTGGAGATCCCTATACGCAAGGACTGGAAATGATAGTGGGTGATACCGAGGATATCGTCGGTGCCCCGGACCCCACCACTGGCTTGCTGCCCTTGACATCCAAAGTGCGGCTCAGGGTTCTGGCCGGCCCGGGGGGAACGGCACAGCCAGGCACGGAAACATTTCGCACTGGCTGGATGACATTCGCCTTCCCTCCGTTTTTGGACCCGTATGGCCAATGGCCATCCATAGGAATGAACTTTCGTGGCGGGGGAATGGCAAATGGTCCGGCCAATCCACCCCAGAATGCCAGTGGCGACTATCTGGTCTTCATGTGGGGATTCGAAGACTGGTCTGGATCAGGCAAGGGCAAGGTGAAAGTCTGGGTCTATGAACCGGCGCCGGTTAATGCAACACTTGTTAAATTTCATGTATTCAAGGATGCAGGCCTACAACAAATCAGGCCGGACCAGACCCAGATCATGGATTATGACGGTGATGGTCTGGATGAGATTGTTGTCGTGCGGGTAAAACAAAACGCCGCCGGCCCAAATTATGTCAAGAAATTTGTTGAGGTTCATGACCTTACTACAGGGACTCTGAAATATTCGTTCAACGTCCTGATTAAGAATAAATGACAATAATTTGATCATCGGTCTCTCCCTCTTGCCCGGATGCGGCAAGAGGGAGAGATTCTTCAATCTCCGAGCATGTTCCTATCTCGAATCAGGAAATCATCCAGGACAAAGGACAATGGAGTCTCCCCTTCATTCCTGAACCCCACCCGAACAATATCACCCAGCTGAGCGTTGGCTCTCACGAAACGCTTTAAAGGTGCTCCATACCTTTTCCAAGCCTTGGATCGTTTAATTGTCATTGGCGAGCAAACCAGATGCGCGCCGTCAACGCAAAGTGATACCGACACATCCTTTGCAGCTCTGGCATAGAAAACCAAATAATCATCCACAGTCACCCCATTCCTTGTCCAGTTGGCCGAGATAACCCTTCGCATGATCTCCTCGCCGGGGTTCATCTTAATCCGGGCCGCCATGGAAGACATCGACGCATCATAGCCCCCTTCAACAGCTGAAATCTTCCCCGACCCAGACCAAAATCTTGAAATTGAATGCTTTGCCCTTGAAGGGTTGAATGCCAGTGTTTCACTCCTCGACCCGGGTAAAACGGAAGGGCCAAACGATTCAAATGAATCAATGCCCGAGGCCAGATCACGCAACGCATAATAATATGGCGTAGGGTGATCGTTGTGCCGGTGATCAAAGAGACGAAGATGCTTGGCTGAGCCATCGGGACTACCGATCCTCCAGACGAAAACGGACTTAAGGCAGCTAACCCTTGACCCACCCCGGCCTTCATAATCATAGACCGCATCATAATCGTAATAGGTAGCCATCCGGTCCAGGCTGCCTTCCCAACGATAGGCATGACCCTCCCTGTAAGCCTTTTGTACGGCAAAGCTTAGGTACCCCTCCGTTCTAATCTTGGGCCAGGAAGAATACCACTTGTCAGACGCTTCAAGGATATCCAGGCGCTGACCCGAAATCAGGCCAACAGTACGGGTCCAGAACTGCTTTAAATCAAATGGCCCGGCCCGCTTCCATGCATGGATGGCGAGATTCGGATCTCCATTGGCGTTTCCAACGATCAGCAACACTCGCTGCTTGCTTTTCTTTTTTGATAGATATTGCCTTATAGCCTCGGTGATTTTGATGACACCATTCCAGCGAGCTAGGAATTCATCCTTTCTGGAAGCCAGAAAAACCCGTGTCGCAGCCACTGGCTCATTCAGGATATTGTACCCGACAACAGATGGAATATTAACTGTGGATGAAATCAGTTGTTTCAAAAATGCTATATATCTGGCGCGAACCCTCGCATCCGTCAAAATAGAAGTAGATGACTTGAACCCTTCCGATCTTTGAACTCCGGCCGGAACACTCCAGTTTCCAGCGCCCCCCCAGAAGACATTATGAACGGCGATAACCACAGGAATATCATATGTTTTGCAAAGTTCCAGCACCGGAGTCAATTTGCTCTGGATGAACGATTTATCAAGCATACCCCGCTGATCTGCCAAGCTACGCCATGGTAAAGCCAGCATAATCGCATTGATACGATCCCGATGCAGTTTCTTGATATCTTCAATAACCAGTTCTGGGTATTCATGTTTTGCTCGATTGATCTTTATTCCAAAGCGCACACCTTGAAAATCCGGAATCTCATTGCATCCAGCAAAATCATTAAGAGTTTTGAATATCCTGCTGGGTACGGAGGCTTGACTGCCAGACTTAGCCTGGCCCAGGCTTGGCGGCATCAAGGCAAGCGTTATTCCTAACAATGCCGATACAGAAAAGCGCCTCCCAGACGCAAGACGATAAGTCATTTCAGCAAGCCATCAATTAATCGTTCGACTTTCTTCCTGTTCGATCTCGTCTCGGAATCCAGGAACTTGCACCGAGTGGCCAGGGTCTTATAATTTTTTATTGCATGTGGTAAATCGTCAATGTCATAAATAGCAATCACGCGTTTTTCTCTTTCCATGTGTCTCGCAAAGGCAACCTGATGGTCATTAACATGTTCACCAAATCGGAAAGACCTTGGAACAACAATAGGTATTTTCTTTCTTTCCAAAGCAAGCCATATGGACCCTGGCCCTCCGTGGGTTATGATTATGTCAGCCCAATCAGCCAAGGAAGCCAACGTATCTGTTCCAACCATCTGTTCGCCCGCGGCATAAGTCGGCTTATCACTGTAACCATATTGAATAAAGACTTCGAACTGACCTTGGAAGTCTTTCGAAAATCGATCCAACACCCGAACCAACCGGTTAAATGGTTGTTCATGAGTACCCACTGTGACCAGAATTTTAATCACCCAATCTTCTCCCAGTCGAATTCACTCCCCAGTAATTCTACAAGCTGCCGATTCGGCTCCCTATAGTAATCCTCTAAGAATCGTACCGCTTCCTCATCAACCTTCCTGTAACTTCCAACATTATGCTTTTCCTGGATCTGGAAATTCCACTTTGAAACACCAAGAAATTGACAGACTTCATGCAGCTTAGAAGATGTTTCCTGAAAGAAATCTTCTGCCTTCAAGATCAACAGGCTTTCTTTCGGAAATAACTCAAACCATCTCTGCAATTGCTGAGCATATAAGCCTCTGGATAAATAACTATAATGCCAATGAGCCGCACTGATATATTTCGGGTCAGCAATGAGCCGGGCCTCCTCCCCTTCCAATCGCCGGCCTTCTTCTTTCAAAGCATCAATGAACGAAAGCTTTTCAAGCCCCCTTTGCACCATATGATGATAATGGGACACAGCTCGATCCACTGGATTGCGAAGAAGAACAATCAATTTTACATGAGGACACAGCTCTCTCATGCGTTTCGGCACAAGAGGATGAAAAAGATAGTAAGGACTCGACTCTCCGCATATGTATCGGTTTGCATTGGAATGATGACGCTGGATATAAGGGAAATTGGAAAGATACCAGTCTTTCCCCCGATGATGATTCAAATCAAAAAAATGAACTTCTTTCACCAAGGCGGGTAAAATATTCGGGTGCCCGGTCAAATACTGGTATAGTGAAGTCGTGCCACTTTTTTGTGCGCCAATAATGATGAAGTCGGGCAGTTCCCCCGCTTTTCCAATCAGTCGCCTTCCTAGTCTGTGAATATCTTCAAATGCAAACCTTAGGCGATATCTGAAAGGCAATACATGATATTTATTACTGAGAACCATGGCCTCAGCATCCTACCCTGATTATTCACCTTATCAATTTTACGGAATCGGGATATTGGCCACCAGATCACCCGTGGAGCCGTCCTTGACCTGGACACGAACGCCCTTCGTCGCATGCTCGCCCAGCACGGCAAACTCGTTCGCAAGGCTGCCG
>RFGN01000507.1 GCA_003696645.1 Gammaproteobacteria bacterium
GTCCGATCACAGTCATCACAGGAATGATCTGTTGGATCTGTACCCTTCCCCATGAATCATTCTGAACTCTCCGTGTTGTGGTGGTCAAATACAGGGTGAAGAGAACGATCTTGAAAAACGGCGCAACGGGCCATGCGCTTTTTATCATGGTGATTGGACTCATGATGGTGACATGGCCGTTTCAGAAAGGCCATGCCTCGGATACGGAGATGGCAGTGTTTGCCGGTGGCTGTTTCTGGTGCATGGAGAGTGACTTTGAGAAACTCCCGGGTGTGCTGAATGTGGTTTCGGGCTATACGGGAGGACATGTTGTCAATCCGAGTTATCGACAGGTTTCCGCCGGTGGAACCGGCCATGCAGAGTCGGTAAGGATTGAATATGATCCAAAGAAGATCAGCTACACGGAATTGCTGGACTATTTCTGGAGGCACATCGACCCTCTGACGCCCAATGGACAGTTCTGTGATCATGGCTCCCAATATCGCACGGCGATCTTTTATCTGAATGAAAAACAGAAAAGGCTTGCCGAGTCTTCTAGGCAGGCTATCGACAAATCCGGGCGATTCCCGCGACCCGTGGTGACAGAGATTGTCCCGGCCGGCGTATTTTATCCTGCCGAAGAATATCATCAGGATTATTACAGGAAGAATCCGTTGCGTTATCATTTCTATCGCTTCAATTGTGGTCGTGATGATCGTCTTGATGCGCTGTGGAACGCATCCTGAGTCCACTTTCGTGATACCATACACCGGTTTGTAACGGACCGGGGTTCAGGTGAATTTTCTGCATATTCCAGTACAGAACTGGCTGCTGTTTTTCGGGATGAATGCTGTCGTCCTGGTAGCCTCCTATGTCGTATCCAGTCGTATTCTCAGGCCGGTACAACATCATGACAGAGGTTTTGTAAATGCCATGATTGTGGCCGGTCTGGTCTATCTGGCCTTTATTCTGGTGCTGGTTCTGTTTTTCGGTGTGGTAGTCCAGACGCTGAATGCCTGGTGGATCGGCGGTGCAGCAGTGACCATCAGCGTGGGGAATCTACTGCTTTTCTGGAAGGAACGTATCCCATTCTTTTCATCTCTTTTCGGGTTTTGGCAGGCAATCAGGGCGTCTGCAGATATCTGGACCTGGCTATTTCTGGGGCTTTTGCTTGTCCAGATTGTGTTGCTTCTGGTCAAGGTCTATATCATGCCGGTGCATATCCTCGACTCCATGGCCTATCGGGTCCTGCCTGCTCCCATGTGGGTGCAGATGGATCATATCCCCAATGTTCTGGATGCCCCGGCCAATGAGGTCAACGGCCGCACACTGAGTATTGCAGTTCTGGCAGTCTGGTATTTTATCTTTTTTGGCAGCGATCATTGGGTCAATGGGGCGCAATACATCGCTTCGCTGACATTATTGCTGCTGGTCTATGCAGTGGGGAAACAGTGTGGACTTTCGAGAGGAAATTCCATCAAGGCAGCGACACTGTTTTTCTTCATGCCATTGATTCTGATGGAATCCGTTACTACCCAGGATCATCTGGCCATCAACATGGCCTTTGTGGCCAGCCTCTACTTTATGCGAGAGGCCTTCATTCAACGCAACTGGGTCTATGCTCCCATTATCGGTTTGTCGATCGGCCTGATGTTTGCATTCAAGAACAATGCAGTGGTTTATCTGCCGATCCTGGTTATTGCACTGATCTGGATGATCCTGCAGCAAAGACTTACCATGAAAGACTGTCTGTCATGTGTCAGAATGAAGTCGGCAACCGTTTCTGTTTCAGCAGCACTGGCAGTTATTGTGGGAGGCTACTGGACACTTCGCAACCTTGTGGTCTTTCACAATCCATTTGGTCTGCTGTTTGCACCTGGGGTCAACTTCAGGGAGCATATCGTGGATACAATTGAAGAGACAGATGAACCCCATAGGCAGTTTCTCTCCGAGGTCAGCGGTCAGATCGTCAACACTTCAGATGGGGTGCATGCCCAGGTAGCGCATTCCTCCCAGTCTGCGATGCACTTGATGACTGGTCTCTTTAAAAAGTCCCTTGAGAATCTGCAAGACAACCTTGCCGGCTTTTTCTCCAGAGTTTCCGATGTTGGCAACTTTCTTTATACCCCGGTTCTGAAAAATATCTCTGGATTTGGCCCGCAGTTTTTCTCGTTCGGGATGGTTGCATTGGTTTTTTTGATTCTCTCGGTTGTCCTGAAACGCTATCGAACGTCTGCGTCATTTTATGCTGCAACAGGGTTGCTGATGTTGCTGGTGTATTTTTGCGTGATGTCCAATATTTATGCCTATCGGAATTTTATCTTCTTTCCTGCCTTGTTGATTCCCTATTTCTTCACCCTGCTCGGAGATCTGAATCAACCTGACCGACACACAAATCCTGTTCTGGCCAGGGTCTCTCCGCATTTCATGCAGGGCACGATGTTCTTTTGCCTGCTATGGTCATTCTATTTCACCTGCATGCCTGCCAATGCCAATCCGATCATTCTGAAGGAATTTGTAGAAATTGAACCACACTATCAGTCTCCGGCACGTTACTTGCGTCAGTTCAACAAGTTCAGACCGATCATGAGACGTATGGATGAGTTGCCGGTCGAGTCAGGACTGGCCTATGTGAATTCACATCAGAGAAACAGCTGGAGCTACGCCTTTTATGATGTGCATTGGAAGAGAAGGGTGGAGTACATCCCGCTTTTGAAAAAATACTTCCAGTGCAACAGTGAGGATTTGACATGTCTGCCTGAAGAGGCTTTCAAGAAAAGGTTGATTCAGGACAAGATCATGTTTGTAAATACCTGTTTTTTTGGTGGAGCCTGCCCTGGCATCAAGGACCCCGAATTTGTAGAAATTGGCAAGGGGCTCTATTACTTCAGGAGAATATCGAGTGCAGAATGATCGTATCATCCGGCTTTGGGTGCCTGCTTTCTGTCTTGTCCTGCTTATCCTTTATGTCTTGATGAACTGGGGAAAACTTGCAGTGGAGGAAGTCGGCCATGACTACCTCAGAGAGTCTCGCCCTCTTCAGACCCTGCATGTCTATGATGGAGAGGTTGAAATGGCGGCGTATGATCTGCCAACTTCCGACCTCATGGACAGGGATGGAAAGCATCAGCTCAATTTCCGATATTTGACCAGAAATGAGCTGGAGCTGTGGAAGTCCGTGTTATCGAAAAGCCGTTTTTATATCAATGATCGGGCACAGGATAATGTCAAGGTTCTGTTTTCGCAAGATTTCATCAGTCTCGAATTCGAGGAACACAAGCTTTATCTGGTTGCACCGCCCCATGCAGAAAACTTTGTTCGCATCTGGGAAATGGAAAACAGTCATCGACCAGACGTTTTCAACTGCCGTGGTACTCCTGAATTTTGTCAATCCATTGAGATTGTGGCACTGGGAGGGGCGACGGAAATGAGAGAAAAGGTATTGATTGAAGACACCGTCAATCAATATTTTGCACCACGGGGACGATGGGTCAGCAAGGAACTGGATATAAAGCTGAATTCAGAGAAAAAACAGAACATCGTGCTGGGTTTTGGTATGAGTGTTCCATTCCAGAAACAGTCTGTCAGGATCAACAGTCCACAAGGAAGCAAGTACGCCATAATAAAGAATGGTCCAAAACCAAAGGACGATGCCCGTTTTCTTGCACCATTTGTCTTTCTGGCCAAGATCCCGTTGGAATCAGGAGAAAATATTGTCAGAATCGAATTTCTGAAAACCACCCCAAAAGACAGTACCAGGGGATTTTTCCCGGAACTTTCAGGGGTACTCAGTCAAATGGATATCTCTCCTGATCGAAAAGACCCATGAATCATCCGGGTTTTTTGCTTGAATCGGATTTTTCTCCGTCTGGAGATCAACCCGGTGCCATTCAATCCCTTGTGTCCGGGTTTGAGGATGATGGTTTGCATGCACAGACCCTTTTGGGTGTTACAGGAAGCGGCAAGACCTTTACCATGGCGCATGTCATCCAGGCCCTGCAAAGACCAACACTGATCCTGGCACCCAACAAGACCCTTGCTGCCCAGCTATACAGTGAGATGCGGGAATACTTTCCGAAAAATGCGGTAGAGTATTTTGTTTCCTACTACGACTATTACCAGCCCGAGGCCTATGTTCCGGCCTCGGATACCTTCATAGAGAAGGATGCCTCCATCAACGAACATATCGAGCAGATGCGTCTGTCCGCGACCCGGGCATTGCTCGAACGCAGGGATACAATTATCGTGGCCTCGGTATCATCCATCTACGGACTGGGAGATCCGAAGACCTATCTGGGTATGGTCCTTCATCTGGTCAGAGGGGATCGCATCAATCAGCGAGATCTGTTGCGGAGACTGGCAGAGTTGCAATATACACGCAATGACATGGAGCTCCGCAGAACCACCTATCGGGTCAAGGGGGATGTCATCGACATCTTTCCGGCCGAGTCGGATCGCCTCGCCATCCGGGTACAGCTTTTTGATGACGAGATCGAACAATTGGGCTATTTCGACCCTTTGACAGGGATGATGGAAAGAGAGGTACCGAGATTGACCATCTATCCCAAAACCCACTATGTCACCCCACGAGAGATTCTTCTGCAGGCCATGGACCAGATCAAGGCCGAACTCAAGCAACGGTTGGATGAGCTTTATGAGCAGAACAAGCTGGTCGAGGCACAGAGGCTGGAGCAGCGTACCCGTTTTGATCTGGAGATGATACGTGAGATCGGATACTGCAACGGAATCGAAAATTATTCGCGTTATCTTTCAGGTCGCAAGCCTGGAGAACCTCCACCAACCTTTCTTGATTATCTTCCGGAAAAATCGCTGTTGATCATTGATGAGAGTCATGTCACGGTTCCACAATTGGGGGCCATGTACAAGGGGGATCGGTCCAGAAAGGAGACACTGGTCAATTACGGTTTCCGATTGCCTTCTGCCCTGGACAATCGGCCTCTCTGTTTTGAAGAATTTGAACGGTTGATGCCTCAGACCTTGTTTGTTTCCGCCACACCCGGCCCATACGAGGAGAAAAAATCCAGCCAGATCGTCGAGCAGGTGGTACGCCCCACGGGTCTGGTCGACCCGGAAGTGGAGGTCCGTCCTGTTGCAACTCAGGTTGATGATCTTTTGTCCGAGATCCGCATCAGAGTGGCGCAGCAGGAGCGTGTTCTTGTAACAACACTGACGAAGAAGATGGCAGAGGATCTGACCGAATTCCTGAGTGAACATCAGGTTCGCGTGAGGTACTTGCATTCGGATATTGATACGGTTGAACGGGTCGAGATACTGCGGGATCTTCGTCTCGGTGCGTTTGATGTCCTGGTCGGGATCAACCTTCTTAGAGAGGGCCTGGATATTCCGGAAGTGTCGCTGGTTGCCATCCTGGACGCAGACAAGGAGGGCTTTTTGCGTTCCAGACGATCGCTGATACAGACCATAGGTCGTGCGGCTCGAAATATCAACGGAAAGGCCATATTGTACGCGGATGTGATCACCGGTTCCATGCGGGATGCCATGGATGAAACCCAGCGTCGCCGGTCAAGACAGATGGCGTATAACAAAGAAAATGGCATCCAGCCACAGGGCATTCGCAAAAAGATTCATGAACTGATTGAAATTGGCACACCGCGTTCCTACCTGCAGGGTGAAGGAGGCCAGAGCAAGAATCAGGCCATCGAAGTCCGTGAAGAGGGTATTGACAGGATGGCGTTCTCTGCGGAAGAGATACAGAAACGTCTCAAGAAGCTTGAAGAAGAGATGTATCGACATGCCAGAGACCTGGAATTCGAAGAGGCGGCAAAAATTCGCGACCAGATCAAGGAACTCAACAACAGGATAATTTCTGCAGAGTTATAGAAAGGCACCAGTGCGTTGGAGAGGGGGCTGCCGCTGGTCAGGTACTCCTTGCCCTCTGTCCGGGTAATGCTTGCCCCATCTCATGCGACTTGCTAGCCTGTCGTAAATAATCCGATAACATTACAAATATAAACATTATTTAAGCATGGGTTAATCCCTTGCTGATAACTTTTAGACTCATTCATGGCAGGTGGCACTGAAAACCTGCCAGTCATTAAGACGGTTATGGTGGTGGTTGATATGCACATGCAGAGAATCTGGGCCTTGATGGTTGCGACACTTTTGCTGTCGACATGTCTCACATGTCAGGCGGGTCAGGGCAGTCAAGAAAGGCTGACACTGCAAAAATCTCTGTCCGAACAGTCCTTTCACGATAGCCAGTGGATCTTTTTCAAGGGACTGCATCTTGATGTGAATATACCCAATAACTTCAGAACGATAGGTTTGCCTTCTGACCGAAATCGACATGAACTCAATCAGCATATGGATTTTGATGACTTCAAGGTCAGGAAGAGTATCCTGAATATCGTTGTTGGTCTGACCGGTCTTGGTGTAGGCCTGGGCCACGCCTATATGGAACAGGACCAGGCGCGTGTCCTGAATCTGACTACCATGTCGCTGGGGATATCAACCATGATGCAGGGCCTTCGCGAACTGCTGGATGATAAATCCGAGTTTGTTGCCATCAGGGGATTGCAGGATATCGGTCAGATGAATATAGGACATTCTCGCACCGTCAACATGATGGTGCGTCCGGCAATCTCGCTTGATTCTTCTGTTGGCCTGGAGTTTCGAGCGGAATTCTAGCGCACCTCCTTCTCGTACCGAGCAAGCTTTCCAGGCCCAGCTCGACATCCCAGTTCAATCACCCAAACTGTCAATCAGCTCCAGCATAGCCTCGTCTTTACCCATTCAAAATGGCAGGAATCTTTTCCACCATGGCAGGTTGGAAGGGTGGTATTGGTAGATGTAGCCGTCGCATGGGGAAAGAAAAAACCGCACTTCATCTTTTTTTGCCAGTAAACTTGCCGGTTCCAGCCAGTTGGTGACGAGATTCATGAGAATGTTTTCAGCGGATGCCGTATTGAATCGCATCCATTCGGATGGGTCGATATGCACGATGACATGCGAATCCGGTTGAATCCTGGGCAATTGCTGTGGGAGATGGCTGCTCTTGAGATCGAGAAGTCCTGCCAGCTTCAGGTATCCTGTCTGGTTTGTATAAAGCCGTGTAGCTTTTCTGGTTCTGGAGGGTGCTGCTGGCAATTGGCCTGTTCCCCAAATCCAGAGGCTGTTGGGTCGCAGTTTTGACGACCGTTCCGAATGCACAGTCATATCTTCAGTCAGGTGATGGTGGGCAATGATCATCTGACTGTCACTCATGAATCGGATCAGCCGATCGGCATGTTTACCATTTGGCAATATTGTGTCAACACGCCGGTTTGGGACAGTGGCGAGCGGAGTTGTCCGAATCTCAAGATTGTCATCACCTGACAGGATGCCCATCGCATCCGGGTGTTCAACAGGGCGGAAGCGCAGACCAATCTCCCGGGCAGCTGCCCGCAACTCGCCTTGCAGGGATTCGGTATGTTTCAGGGTCAGATGGGTATTCTGGAGCAGCAGACCATCCTTGTCGGCCTCAATATATACCGGTGAGACCATGGCATGCCAGCGACGGACATCATCATGGTCATTTGACTCGCCAGAATGGAGAAGCAATGCAGCGTGAGGCAGATCAATATCATATGGCAGCCCCAGAAGGGAGAGTAACTGACAATCCGGGTGATAGAGATGGTTGCGTTGTTCCTGCCAATGTGATGCATTGAAGTCGATCAGTTCCGGCAGATTGGCCGCCGACCCGAGATGGGTCAGCAGCGTGCGAAGATGTGGAATAATCAGTGTCAGTTTGGCCGACACGGAAGAAACGCTTCCTTGCCTTACGGCATATTGGAAAGGATGGCGTCCTTGATGGGTTCCAGCCTGGCGGGCACTGTGATGATATCTGTAGTGCACTGTTTGATCGCTGTATCGGGATCCTTCAGTCCATGTCCGGTCAGGGTGCAGACAACGGTGGATCCTGAAGGTATTTTTCCTGAGCGAATGTCACGCAGGGCCCCCGCCACGGATGTGGCGGAGGCCGGCTCGCAGAAGATGCCCTCGTGGCTTGCCAGAAGAGACTGGGCCTCAAGGATGACATCATCGCTGCATTCATCAAACCATCCACCAGAGGTCTTTTGGGCATCCCATGCCAGATCCCAGCTTTGCGGATGGCCGATCCGGATCGCCGTTGCAACCGTTTCGGGGCTATCGACCATCTCACCCCGCAGAAATGGCGCGGCACCGCTGGCCTGATATCCCACCATCTTCGGACGAGTGTTGACGATACCCTTTTCGTGGTATTCCGTATACCCCATCCAGTGGGCGGAGATGTTGCCAGCGTTGCCAACGGGCAGGCAGTGAAAATCGGGCGCACGCTGCAATTCTTCGATGATTTCAAAGGAGGCCGTTTTTTGTCCCTGAAGACGGAAGGGGTTGATCGAGTTGACGATATTGACCGGACTGTGTTCTGCCACCTCTTTGACCAGGCGCATTCCGGCATCAAAATTGTCCTGGATCTGTATGATCTTTGCCCCATGCATCATGGCCTGTGCCAACTTGCCCATAGCGATCTTTCCTTCTGGGATCAGAACAAATGCGGTGATCCCTGCACGGGCTGCATAGGCAGCGGCAGAGGCCGAGGTATTGCCGGTAGAGGCACAGATGACGGCCTTGCTGCCGGCCTCGACAGCCTTGGTGACAGCCATGGTCATGCCGCGGTCCTTGAAAGAACCTGTAGGATTCAAGCCCTCATACTTGATGTAGAGATCTATGTCCTGATTCAGGGTTGAGGAGAGGTTGTTGAGTCGGATAAGCGGAGTATTCCCTTCTCCCAGGCTGATAATACGCGTCGCATCACTGACTGGAAGCCAATCACGATAGCGTTCAATCAATCCGGTATATCGTGTTCTGAAAGGCATATTTTTCCTCGTTCTCTTGTAAGCAAATAAACCGGCTCAGGCATTCATGCCTTCCAGCCGTATCCTGATGATGTCGCCAGCCAGTTGTGGCAGGGAACCAATCTGGGCGAGGGCATGAAGCAACTGTTTTTCTGTAACAGGCTGGGTCAGGAGGATGACATCAACCTGGTTGCTGCCTGGTTCGGGTTCCTTTTGCAGGATGGACTCGATATTGATCTTCTGTTCCGCAAGAATTCTTGAAATTGAAGCAATGACACCCGCCTCGTCCTGCACCGGAATACGCAGATAATAGGCTGTCTGGCAGGCCTCGATGGGTAAAACAGGGTGGTCGGACAGGGCATCTGGCTGAAAGGCCAGGTGCGGAACACGATTTTCCGGGTCGGTGGTCAAGGTACGAACGACATCGACCAGGTCAGCGACCACCGATGAGGCGGTAGGCCCAGCTCCTGCCCCGGGTCCATAATAGAGCGTGGGGCCGACGGCATCACCCTTGACGAGGACGGCATTCATTACGCCATCGACATTGGCAATCAATCTCTTTTCCGGAATCAAGGTGGGGTGAACGCGCATCTCGATTCCATCGGATCTTTTTCTGGCAAAGCCTATATGCTTGATGCGATAGCCAAGCTGCTCGGCATAGGCCACATCTTCCAGTGTGATGTGTGTAATTCCCTCTGTGTAGACCTTGTCAAACTGCAGTGGGATGCCAAACGCAATGGAAGTCAGAATCGTCAATTTGTGCGCAGCATCGATTCCCTCGATATCAAAGGTCGGATCGGCTTCGGCATAGCCAAGGGCTTGAGCCTCCTTCAGGACTTCCTCGAAGGATCGATTCTTGTCCCGCATCTCTGTCAGGATGAAATTGCCGGTACCATTGATGATCCCGGCCAGCCATTCAATGTGGTTGGCGGTAAGACCTTCACGCAGGGCCTTGATGATAGGGATGCCTCCGGCGACGGCGGCCTCGAAGGCCACAACAACTTTCTTGTCTTGTGCAGCGGCGAAGATCTGGTTTCCATGTTTGGCAATCAGTGCCTTGTTGGCCGTGACGACATGTTTGCCATGTTCTATGGCCTGGAGGACAAGATCACAGGCGGGTGATTCTCCGCCAATCAATTCCACGACCACATCAATATCCGGATTTCTGACGATATCAAACGGATCGGTAGTCAACTGGATACCGCTGAGGTCACAGCTTCGCGGCTTTTTGATGTCACGGGCAGAGGCCTGGATGACCTGTATTTCCCGACCCGCACGTCTGCAAATCTCGATACGGTTGTTTTGCAGGACGTCGAGTGTCCCTGCTCCGACAGTCCCGAGCCCCATCACTCCAATCTTGACCGGTTTCATTCCAGCCCCCCATTTAGTTCCTTTAGGTCTTTCTTGAACATCTGTCTGAGGTTGCGAATGGCCTGGCGAGTGCGATGTTCATTTTCAATCAGCCCAAAACGGACGTACTGGTCGCCCTGCTCACCAAAACCCACGCCGGGTGATACTGCGATCTGTGCCTCGGTCAGCAGTTTCTTGGAAAACTCCAGAGAACCCATGTGTCGATAGGCCTCCGGGAGCTTTGCCCAGACGAACATGGTTGCCCTGGGTTTCTCGACAGGCCAGCCAATGGCATTCAGACCATCGCACAGCACGTCCCTCCGACGCCAATACATGTCACGAATCTCTCGTACGCAATCCTGTGGTCCTTCCAGCGCTGCAATGGCGGCGACCTGAATGGGCGTGAACAGGCCGTAGTCAAGATAGCTTTTCATCTTTTGCAGGGCCCCAACCAGAATGGGGTTGCCACACATGAAACCGATACGCCAGCCAGGCATGTTATAGCTTTTTGAAAGCGTAAAGAATTCTGCCGCAATGTCCTTGGCGCCGTCTACTTCAAGGATGGAGGGGGCCTTGTAGCCGTCAAATACCAGATCGGCATAGGCCAGATCATGGATGACCCAGATCTTTTCCTGTTTGGCAAACGTTACAATTTCCTTGAAAAAATCCAGATCCACGCACATGGTTGTCGGGTTGCTTGGAAAGTTCAGGACGATCATCTTGGGTCGAGTGGCAGCGGTTCGCACCGTTTCCTTCAAAGCTGCAAGGAAGTCCACCCCTTCTGTCAGGGGAACATGCAGGATATCGGCCCCGGCAATGCTGAATCCCCAGGGGTGAATCGGGTAGGCCGGGTTGGGGACGATGACACAGTCTCCTTGTTCAACGGTGGCCAATGCCAGATGGGCCAGACCCTCCTTTGAACCGATTGTGACAATCGCCTCGGATTCGGGATCCAGTTCAACCTGGTAGTTTTTCCGATACCACTGGCAGATGGCTCGTCTCAGGCGCGGAATTCCCCTTGATTCGGAGTAACGATGGGTGTTGTCCCGTTCGGCAACCTCTACAAGCTTGTCGACGATATGCTTGGGTGTAGGCTGATCAGGGTTGCCCATGCCAAAGTCAATGATGTCCTCGCCACGGGCGCGTGCCTGGGTTTTCAGATTATTGACGATACTGAAAACATAAGGGGGTAACCGATCAATTCTTGGGAATTCTGCTTTCAATCCTGGTGTCCGAAGGTATCAAATAGGGCCAATATTTTGCAGTTTGTTCTGGCTGGCCTAAAATGGCAGCTATCATAGCATTAGTTACTGGTTCGAGTCATGCAATTTAGTCTTGAAAAAGAGGTCGAGTTCTACGCCATACACAGTTGGACAGAAGGAGGTGCCTGGTTGACGGCTCCACTCAAGACTACCGCAGAGTCTGGCAGCCTCCCTCCGATGGAGCCCTTTCTGCAAGAAGGCAGCTTTTTGTTGATGTCGGATAGTCTGCATGACTGGGATTGTCGGGCCGTTGAACAGATCAGGCTGGATGATGTGAAGACCTGGGTCTCATTACGTCCCGAAATCGTGATATTGGGAACAGGAAACAAGCATGTCTGGCCAGAGATGGATATTTTGGGACCACTCTACACACAGGGTATTGGTGTCGAGATCATGCGATCGGATGCAGCCTGCCGAACCTACAATCTGCTCATGTCGGATCGACGCAGGGTGCTGGCGGCCATTCTGGTTGACTGAAGGCTATCCCTGTAACAGGGATTGGAGAATGCCTATCGTTTTTTGCAGATTTTCCATGCTGGTGGCGTACGAGAAACGGATGCAACCGGATGCACCAAAGGCCGATCCGGCTACCGCAGCGATATGTCCTTTTTCCAGAAGGAATTCTGCAAACTGCTGATCATTTTTTACCCCCTGACCTGATAGCCGTTCGATGGCTCCAGAGATATCAGGGAAGGCATAAAATGCGCCCTGACCTGGCAGACACCTGACACCGGGAAGTCCGTTCAGGGCTTCCACCAGAAAATCATGGCGACTCTTGAAGGCCTCGATCATGGGCGCAAGCTCGCTGCGATCAAGCTGCAGTGCAGCTTTGGCAGCCTGTTGACTGATGGAACAGGGATTGGAGGTGCTCTGGGACTGGATCTTCTGCATGGCAGCAATCAATTCCACGGGGCCAGCGGCATAACCGATCCGCCACCCTGTCATGGCGTAACCCTTGGAAACACCATTGATGAGTACACAACGTGATTTCAGTTCAGGACATACGTTGATGATATTGCAAAAAGGCTCTGATCCCCAGTAGATATATTCGTAGATATCATCGGACAATACCGTAATGTGCGGGTGCTCCTTGATCACTTCGGCAAGCGCCTGCAATTCCTTTCGCGTATAGGCAACCCCCGTTGGGTTGGAGGGACTGTTAAGAAACAGAAGACGAGTCTTCTCGGTAATCAGATTCTGGAGCGTACGGGGGGTCAGCTTGAACCCATCGTCATAGTGGGTATGCGCGATAATCGGGATGGCATCGAACAGTGATACGATATCTGGATAGGAGACCCAGTATGGGGCGGGTATGATGGCCTCATCGCCAGGGTTGAGCAGGGCGCAGGCGAGATTGTAGATACTGTGTTTGGCCCCCGAGGAGACCAGAATCTGGTTGACATCGTATTCCAGCTGGTTATCGCGATTGAGCTTGTTGACGACGGCTGCCTTGAGTTGAGGGGTTCCACCGACCGGGGTATAGCGACTGTGGTTTTCCTTGATGGCCTGGATTCCTGCCGCCTTGATGGGGTCTGGAGTATTGAAATCCGGCTCTCCAACACCAAGATCAATGACCTGAATGCCATTCTGTCTGAGTTCGGCAGCCTTGGCCGTCACGGCGAGAGTGGGGGAAGGTTTGATATTGCTGACGCGTTTGGCAAGCTGGATCATGGTTGTTCTTCTTTCTACTAGTGCTGGTCTTTGCAACAATTCTATGGAAAATATCCAGAGAATGGAAGAATTACCATATACGGCAGTTGATCCGTTTTTGATTGTGTTGAAACAGGAAAAATCAGGGAGAACAATATGTGGAAGAGAATTGTGATCATGTCGCTGGCCGCGTTTCTGAGTACGCAGGCCATCAGGGCCGGGGAATCAGACAGCTATGCCAAACTGGCAGACATTCTCCTCCATGTCGGCCATTACCCTTCAGCACATCAGCGTGCGGATCTTCGCGCTGTCATGGCCGCAGATGATTCCCGGGTCGTGCATGCCATTGCCATGGCGATCAATAACATGCAGCATAAAACCATTGCGCAGGAAGATCGGGAACAACTGAAAACCCTGCTTGAATCGGAGCATGTGCCGAAGCAGGCCAGAAGGCTGCTGGATGTCATGCTGAAAATGAATCATAAGCTGAGCTATCGGAACAAAAAGGAACTCCAGGCCGTCATTGATGGCCAGGCGAAATAGTCTTGATGAAAAAAGAGGGCAGGGTTACACTGCCTCAATGCCAGTCAAGAAGGTTCTGGCGCCAACTCCAACTACCACCTGATCGGAGGACCTGAAATGATCAAGAAAATCCTGTTTGCCCTTTTTGCCTTGATGTGGGTCAGTAGTGGGCCTGTCATGGCCGGTGATGA
>RFGN01000068.1 GCA_003696645.1 Gammaproteobacteria bacterium
CTTCTCGTTATCAGAAAGTTCTTTCTGGACATGATTGGCCTGTTCCAATAGGTCATCGCTGGAGTGTCCTTTTGCCTTGGCCTGTCCGATCTCTCTGGATAGATTCTTTTTTTTGTGCTGCAATGCTTCGGTTTCAAGCTGCAATGTCTTGCGTTGGGCTTCGAGCTCGGAAAATTCACTGGCATCAAAAGCAAACTGTCGACGGGAAAGCTGTTGTTGTACCAGATCAATGGATTCTCGGAGCAGTTTTGGGTCAAGCATTCGATGCCTCCCAACCCTGAGCGTTCCAGTAGATCATGTGAGAGAGGTTGAATTTTTCTTGTATCATCGACATTACGGTATGTGCACGTGTTTCTGTTTCATAAAATTCCACGACGATTGGCAGGTCAAACGCAGCATCTATCAGTGAAGCACCATGAATCTTCCCGCTTTTTCCAAAGCCACCGATGCCTCTGAATACCGTAACACCATGTACTCGCTCTTCATCGTGAAGGTGAGCCAGAAGGTTGTTCAGATCAATTTCTGATTCGGAAAGATAGATTCGAACCACGGTAAATTTACTGCTCATAATGTTCTACCCATAATAAGTCCCAACCAACATGTGGCAAGACAAAAACTGACACTCAAGATGATATTCAACAGGGCCTTGAATAACAAGCCCTGTTCCAATAGCAGCAGTGTTTCTATAGAAAAGGTCGAGAAGGTTGTAAGTGCACCCAAAAAACCCACCAGCAACAAGGCGCGGAGTTCTTCAGAAAATGCAATTCTTTCCAGAAGCAGGATATACAGGATTCCCATGGCAAAAGAGCCAATGATATTCACAATCAGTGTTCCATAGGGAAAATTTCGTCCCAAAAGGCCATAGACTCCATTTGAGATCAGAAATCGGCTACTGGCCCCCAGTCCTCCACCAATGGTTATAAGCAATAATTGTTTCAACATGCCCTGGCCTTCAGGTTGAGTGTTTTCAGGTATTCCAGACGTTCTTTGATTTTGCTTTCCATTCCTCGGGGAACAGGGTGGTAGTATTCACGTTCCTCGAATCCTTCGGGAAAATAGCGCTCCCCGGCGGCAAAGGCCTCGGGTTCATCATGCGCGTAACGATAGGCCTTGCCATATCCAAGTGATTTCATCAGGGAGGTGGGTGCATTTCTGAGATGGATGGGGACATCATGATCAGGTGATTCCTGTATATCCCTGACTGCCTTTTTGAATGCCACATAAACAGCATTGCTTTTCGGCATGCTGGCCAGGTAAAGGGTGACCTGGGCAAGCGCCAGTTCTCCCTCTGGGGAACCGAGCCGCTCCATAGTCTCCCAGGCATTCAGTGCAAGCTGCAAGGCGCGGGGATCAGCATTGCCGATATCCTCACTGGCGACCCTGACCAGCCGGCGTGCAAGATAGAGTGGGTCACAGCCTCTCTGAAGCATGCTGGTCAACCAGAACAATGCCGCATCCGGGTCAGAGCCGCGTATGCTTTTATGAAGCGCCGAGATCTGGTCATAGAATGTGTCTCCATGGTTATCAAAATGACCTGGGGATTTGTGCAGATAGCGGTTTGCGGTTTCGTCATCCAGTTCTCCCTGTTCGTCTTTCAGGTCGGAAAGGGTTTCAAGCTGGTTGAGAGCACACCTGGCATCGCCTGAAGACAGGCGGGCAATATTTTCAAGGACTTCATCGCTTACCTTCAGCTTGACTCCGCGTTCCGGGTCATTCAGGGCACGGCGAAGCAGCGTTACAATTGCATCCTGGTCCAGTGATTTGAGAATA
>RFGN01000508.1 GCA_003696645.1 Gammaproteobacteria bacterium
GTATTGTGGGCAGCCATTACCGTCATGATCAAACTGGCGCTTCTCGGCGCAGTTCTGGCAGTGAGCGAGACGGTTCTGGCCAAGATGCGGTTGTTCCGTGTTCCGGTATTCCTCAATCTTGCCTTTCTGCTGGCGTTGCTGGGATTGCTCAGTCACGTCATTCTGGAGGTGGCGCAATGATGACAGATCTGTCACTGTTACACCAGTGGATGTTTCTGCTTTCGGGAATGATCCTTTTTACCTCATTTGCCATTCTTGAACAGGCGCGTTTGGTCGCGACGATCCATGTCTTCTCCTGGCAGGGGGTACTGGTGGCATTGCTGACAGCGGTGGTGGCCCTGAATGAAGAACATTTTCACCTTTTCTTTTCCGCTGCGATGACTTTTTTCATCAAGGCCATGCTGATCCCCTGGATGTTGCATCGTCTTGTTCGAAGACTTGGCCTGGATCACCACCGTGAGATGCTTGACCACCCTGCATTGGTCACCATGTTGGCAATCATTCTGGTGATCTTCAGTTACTGGCTGGTCTTGCCCATTGTTTCGGCTGAATTGCAGTTCAGTCGTAATATTATCGCCATCAGTCTGGCCGTGGTTCTGATCGGTTTTCTGATGATGGTGGTCAAGCATCAGGCGGTTGCCCAGGTGCTGGGTTTCATGTCGATTGAAAACGGTTTGTTCATGGCAGCGGTCTCTGCAACGGGCGGGATGCCTTTGATCGTCGAGCTCGGTGTTGCCTTCGATGTACTGGTGGCGATGGTCCTCTTTGGTGTGTTTTTCTTCCAGATCAGGGAGAGTATCGATTCCCTTGATGTAGATCAAATGAATCGGCTCAGTGAACAGGAGGATACCGAGACGTAATGGCCAGCTTCCTATATCTGTTTTTGCCAATTGCCGGTGCTCCATTGCTGGCATTACTGCCACAATTGCGTGCTGCAGGATGGCTGAACCTGTTGCTTTCCATACTGACGTTTGCCTTGGCAGTGGTGATGGCATTTCACGTCACTGAACAGGGAACCATACTGGCCTCAGGGCTGCGGGTCGATGCCTTCAATGTCTACTTGATCGTGCTCACAGCCTTTGTTGGTGTGACAACCAGTATTTTTTCAAGGCCCTACATGCAATATGTCTGTCAGGAGGATCGCATCAGCACACGTGGAATGCGTCTGTACCATTCGATGTTTCAGACCTTCATGTTTACCATGCTGCTGGCACTTTCGACAGACAATCTTGGCGTGCTCTGGGTATCGGTGGAGGGGGCAACCCTGGCGACCGTCTTGTTGGTTTCACTGTATCGGAC
>RFGN01000509.1 GCA_003696645.1 Gammaproteobacteria bacterium
CTACTGGTCGGTAAAAGAGGCGGTGTACAAAGCCTACGGCCGCAAAGAGCTGGAATTCAGGGAACACATCATTGTGGAACCCTTTGCATGCAAAGATTCGGGAACCACCCTGGTGTGGGTCATCAAAGACGGTGAAAGGCACAGCTACCAGGTGGAGATGTGCCGCCGGGAGGATCATTTTCTGGCCTGGTGCTGGGAAACTACCGGAGACCTGCCTTTTCAGCAGTTGAGTGCCGAGGATTGACCCTAACGGACATGGGCGATTTGCGATTCCTCCAACAGGGGTTGCCGGCGGTACCTTAGAAACAACTGGACGGTTGCCAGCACATCTTTTTCGCAGTACAGCGAAATGCGATCGATGTCGTTTTCTTCCCAGAACACCCTGCCCACATCACTGCCGTCGATGTCGTCTTTGGGGGAGGGGAAGCCCAGTATTTCTGCCAGCAGTTTCAGCGAAGTGTAGCTCTTGTAATCGCCGAACTTCCACATTTCCATGGTGTCGAGCAGGTGTTGTGTTTCCCAGGGTTTTTTGCCTTGCAATTGCAGCACGGCCGGAAAGTCCAACTGATGTACTACCAACCGCCGGCAGATGTACGGTATGTCGAATTCTTTGATGTTGTGGCCGCAGAGGTAGGAGTTGTTGGGGTTCTTGTAATGCTTGTTCAGCAAATCGCAGAATCCTTCCAGCACCGCTTTCTCGTCTTCACCGGCAAAGGATTTCAGCCGGAGCTTAGGCTGCTTGTTTTCATCGTAGGTGATAAAGCCCACTGAGATGCACATGACCTTGCCGAACTCCGCATAAATGGCGGCCTTCTGTTTGTAGGTGTCGGCGTAGTGTTCATCCGTAATTTCTTCCTTCGGCAAATGCCTTAAGAGGTACTTGCTTTTGATTTTCCAGAGCTCCTTCATGTTGTCGCTCAGCTCGTCGAAAGCCGGACTCGAGGATACACATTCAATGTCGAGAAACAATACACGGGTAAGGTTGATGTTTTCAAGCATGTCGTTTGTTGTTTATTTCCCGCCGCAAGGTAAGGATTGAGATTGTTGAATTGTTGAGATTGTTGAAATGTTGAATGGA
>RFGN01000510.1 GCA_003696645.1 Gammaproteobacteria bacterium
CGCCATGCTGGTCAGGTCTTGAGGATCGACTGCTCCAAAAAAGACAAGGATTCTCTTTATGCTGGTTCGAGGCAAAATCGTTTTATGCAAACGCCTATAGTCAGGATGAAGCAATGCAAAGGCAGGCCCCAGCAGCAGCTTGCATTCCCCCGGCACATGCCCTGAATAACGGCTTTCCATATCATCATACAGATTCTGATCCAACAAAACATCGCAATCATGATTCCGATCAGCGAGATCATCTATTACCATGATTCTGTTCATGTATGGACGAAGCATTTTTTCCCATCTGTAGTCCAAACCATAGTGATCAACAATCAGCCCATACAAATGGCCATATGCCTTGCATGCTTCGATTGTCTGCCACGCATCTACTTCCCAGGTTACGTCCAGCCATGTAGAAGATGAACTAGCCGTTCTTTCAACAGAACTGTCGCTTGTTTCAAGCTGATGAAGTCTGAAGCCCCTTTCTGTTACCAGATGATTTCTATGATTATGGTGCGCCCTGCAGACAAAGCCTATCCGAAAGCCTCTTTGTCTCAAACATTCTGCAAGCACCAGACACCTTATCATGTGTCCGGAACCTATTGAGCTTGATGCATCAACCCTGAACAGTACGTTCCTTTTCATGGTTCATCGCTGAGCAGAAATGAGGGCCTGCACCATCCAGACGCGATCATGTCCTACCGGACCTCCTCATGCTCCATGTAACGAAAGATTATTTCTGCGCGCTGCCAATCCTCGGGCGTATCGATATCCACACTTCTCCATGAAGGGATGCAATAACCCAAGGCATGTTCATGAGGTTGCAATTTGCTCAGCCAGACCTTGGCTGAAGCCCAGTAGAATTGGCCGGCATCATGATAGCCAATCTCGGTATCTTGAGTGCGTCGATTTACATTTTCCGGAAAAAAGGGACTCACATTTCCCTGTTTGTCCATCTTCAGGGCTCTTTGAATGGAAGCTGAAAACTTGCTGACTGGAAAAACATATTTTTCCGGATGTTTCAAATGCAGCGCAAAGGCATTTTTCAGATCGCAAACCTGTAACAACGGAACAGATGGATAGATACAGCAGACATGGTCAGGAAAAAGTCCCAGGTCTTGAACTGTGCTGATCGCATGCACAATAACAGGAACGGTTGGCGTGTGGTCATCAGCCAGATTATCCGGACGAGTAAATGGAGTTTCAGCACCATATTGCTGACTGATGTGCCTTATCTCCTGATCATCCGTCGAAACAATCACATGATCAAACAAACCTGATCTTTTCGCCACGTCTATTGCGTAGGCAATCATGGGCTTTCCGCAAAATTCCCTGATGTTCTTCTTGGGGATCCTCTTGCTTGCACCTCTGGCAGGGATCACCGCCAGATTCATCTCAAGACCTCTGTTACCTTTCGGATTACATAATCCTGATCCTTCCTGGATAGTGTTGGGTAAAGCGGTAGAGTAATGGCGCGTTGATAGAAGCTTTCTGCCTTTGGAAACTGCCCATAGTGAAAGCCGAGATTTCTGTAATAGGGTTGTGTATGAACAGGAATATAATGGACATTGGCTCCAATATTCATTTTACGCAGATCATTGAATATACGATGTCTTTTTTCGGCCTCGACGAGAAGAACATAAAGGTGGCAAGCGCTTTGCGTATTATCAGAAATGGCCAGGGTCTGGGCGTTCAATCCTGCAAAGGCTTTGTCATAGCGATCGGCAATCTGTCGTCGAGCCGAAACAAATGTATCCAAACGCTCTGTCTGACTCAAGCCGAGGCCAGCCTGGATATCTGTCATGCGATAATTGAATCCCAGTTCAATCTGTTCATAATACCAGTCTCCCTCATGCTCTTCAGTCATGTTCGAAAAATCGCGGGTAATTCCATGGCTGCGCAGTAGCCTCATTCTCTCGGCCAGGCTGGTCACACCTGTTACGGCCATGCCCCCCTCACCGGAAGTGATTATCTTTACGGGATGAAAACTGAATATCGTGATATCACTGTACTTCCCACAACCAAC
>RFGN01000511.1 GCA_003696645.1 Gammaproteobacteria bacterium
GGCATCGCTAAGCCCTGAAAATGCATTGAGAACTGCTACTGTCATGGGAACGGGAGATCCCACAGTCTGCTGAATTGCATCCTTGAGGGATGCAGGACAATCGGGAGACATTGACATGCTGACGAGATCGGATTGAAGCTGCTGGATGTTAATTGATGGTGCTGGCATCATTACATCTCCTCTTCACTTATCTTCGGAAATTGGTGATCGATGTTCCTTAGGCCGCCTCTGTTAATCGGCACATCCCTTATGACCCACAGCGGCCCAAGTCGTTCTGTGATCTCATCCAAGCAGGGCTTGCCGGCGAGGGTGCCAGAATTCACGATCCCCTCGGCGATGGCGTCATGCCTCTCTGGCAGATTGTCATCGGTATCTTCAGTCATTTGTCGCTCCTATTTCTTCAGCACCATTGCCCAAATCATGCGGTTCGTTGCTGTTCCGCTATTACCACTCGACCCTTGCACTGTCACGCTGTAGGTTTGATTGCCGCCTGGCGGGCTGGTGTCGATCGCCCCAAAGCTGTCTACCCACCTGTCGAGGTTGTTCCGAGGCCTTGTAGTGACATAGGTTGCGAGAACAATTGATCCTCTCTTGATGCGTATAATTGGATATCCGTCTTCTGAACTTGAATATGACAAGTTAGCGCTCGCATTGAGCAGCACTTTTTTCGCATTTGTTGTATCAATTGTGACTGAGGCAATCGTTGTCTCAAGAGATGAGAAGGATTGCGAAGCGGAAGTGAAGCTTCCATCGGCCTTGGTTACCGAGAAATCGTCAATATCGGCTGTGCCGACTGTATTCTTTGTCGCCAGCGCCCCCTGCCCAACAATAGCAGCTGCCGTGTGAGAGCCTGTAATGTCAGCTCCAGACTCCGAAGCCCACTTCCTTGTAGTGCTCTCTGAGACGTCGCCCGCGTCTTTTGGAATGATGGACAGCGTCACAGAGTCGACAATCCAGTGCCCTGAGCCGTCCGTGCCCTTCGTAATTGTCCGGAACCGGGCCGAAATGAGCGAGACATTATCGCCAAGCACATAGCGCGCTCTGACCTTCTGCAACCCTGAAACGGACTTGCTTATGAAGGCCTCGCCGTTTTCTTTGACAGTGGCACCCGTTCCACTGTCATCATACGCAGAGAGGCCAAAATAGATGTCGTCATTTGGTAGGCTGCTTTCGTCACGCTTGACCGTCGCAGTAAGAACGACGGCTTCCCCTCCCTTGACTGGAACCCATTGATAGAGACGCCAGCCAACACCACTACCTCTTACGGTAAATCTGCAAGCATAGCTGGAGCCATAGTGAATGCCGGAGATTATCTCAATCGCATCCCCTAGGCTCTTTCCCCATCCCTCAGTTGTGCCAGTTTCAAATCCCCCATTGTTGAGCAGGCCAAACCTCAAGCGAGACTCAGTTACATCTGCACCATCTTCAATGCCAGCGAGCTTTGTTCCCTCAACAGAGTTTAGCTCAGTCAGGTTGTTTGCTGTTGCTCCTGAGCCCTGCCCGACAATAGCTGCCGCAGTATGTGAGCCCGTGACGTCAGACCCAGCTTCCGCAGGCTTCAGGCTTTCAATTGTCTGCCCTGCTACATATGTGATGTAGTCCGCGCGCTTGTTGATCACGCCGGACTTGGACAGGTCGATCTGGCCGGACGTCAGGGCTGCGACCTTGACCTTGGCGTATGTGGCACCGTCAGGGATGCCGTCGATGTCTGGAGCTGTGGCACCGGGGCCTTGGTTGACTATTGCTGCAGCTGTGTGGGCACCAGTGATGTCGGCACCCGACTCCGCGGCCCATTTGCGAGAAGAACTTTCTATGATGTCGTCGGCATCGTTTGGGATAGGTGTTATGATGACGTCATCAATAATCCACCCTCCGCCAGTGGATGAC
>RFGN01000512.1 GCA_003696645.1 Gammaproteobacteria bacterium
ACCCAAGAGCAAAGGTAACTCATTGCGTATAATAATCGCCCCTTCTGATCTCGATCGGACTGTTATTTGATTCTGATCACTGTGCATTTTTGTATCGTAAAGGTTGTTTTTTTTATTTAGATATAGTTGTTACAATATATCGTTTATTTTGCAAATCAAACAATTTGAATATGAAACGTCGTGACTTTGTGCGTACTGCGGTCACCGGGGCATTGGCCGCCGGGGCATTGGCTGGCTGTGGAGAGCAATCTGTTTCTTCGACCGGGCAGAGTACGGCAAGCCGCAAACAGCAACGTTTCAACTGGAAGATCGCCACGACCTGGCCACCGAACTTTCCGATCTTTCACGATGGTGTGGCACGTTTTGCTGCAGAGGTCGGGAAAATGAGTGGCGAGCGCCTCAATATCCAGGTCTTTGCCGGAGGAGAGCTGATCCCACCATTGCAAACCTTTGACGCCGTCTCACAGGGACAGATCGAGATGGGACATGGTGCGGCCTATTATTGGGCTGGCAAGGTCCCTGCGGGGCAGTTTTTCACTGCCGTTCCCTTTGGCATGAATGCCCAGGGCATGAATGCCTGGCTGTACAGCGGAGGAGGTATCGATCTCTGGCATGAGATCTACAAGCCTTATGGTCTGGTGGCCTTCCCGATGGGCAATACCGGCGTTCAGATGGGTGGCTGGTTCCGCAAGGAGATCAACAGCCTGGCAGATTTGAAAGGCCTGAAGATGCGCATTCCCGGTCTGGGTGGGAAGGTCATGGCCAAGGCCGGCGTCAATCCGGTTCTGATGGCAGGCGGCGAGATCTATACGGCTCTGGAACGCGGCACCATTGATGCCACCGAGTGGGTCGGTCCCTTCCATGACCTGCGCCTTGGCCTGTATCGTGCCGCCAAACACTATTACTATCCTGGCTGGCATGAACCCGGCCCGACACTGGAGCTCAGTATTAATCGCAAGGCCTGGGCGTCGCTGCCCGAAGATCTGCAACTGATCGTTCAGAATGCCGCCATGGCGAGCAATCTGTGGATGCTGTCAGAATTTGAGGCGAAAAATCTCGAGGCCCTGCATACCCTGAAGGACAAACATCATGTCGATATTCGGGAATTTCCTGCCGAGGTCATTCAGCAGCTTCACAGCTTGACCCTGGAGGTCTTGAAGGAAGAGGCGGCCAGGGACGACACCTTTGCCAGGGTCTGGCAGGCCTATCAATCCTTTCAGCAATCCAATGATGCCTGGGGACAGATCTCCGAGCAGGCCTACGCACGCGCAAGGCAGGGCTAGATGCACTTCCAGAAACTGATTCAGACCCTGCAGGATTACTGGGCACAAAAAGGTTGCCTGATTGCCCAGCCGCTGGATATGGAGGTGGGGGCCGGCACCTTTCATCCTGCCACCTTTCTGCGTGCCATCGGCCCGGAACCCTGGCGGGCGGCCTATGTGCAACCTTCGCGTCGCCCGACCGATGGCCGATACGGGGATAATCCGAATCGTCTGCAACATTATTACCAGTTTCAGGTTGCACTCAAACCTTCCCCCGACAGTATTCAGGACGACTATCTGGATTCCCTGCGCGCCATTGGCATTGATCCACTGGTGCATGATATCCGTTTCGTCGAGGATGACTGGGAATCTCCCACACTTGGTGCCTGGGGGCTCGGTTGGGAGGTCTGGCTGAATGGCATGGAGGTCACCCAGTTTACCTATTTCCAACAGGTCGGCGGACTGGATTGTCGCCCGGTAACTGGGGAGATCACCTATGGCCTGGAACGACTGGCCATGTATCTGCAGGAGGTCGAAAGTGTCTATGATCTGGTCTGGACTGAAGGGCCACAGGGGGTGGTAACCTATGGAGATGTCTTTCACCAGAACGAGGTGGAGATGTCGGCCTACAATTTCGAGCACGCGCCGGTCGAGTTTCTGCTGCAGGCCTTCGATGGCTATGAGTCACAGTGCAAACATCTTGCCGAGCAAAACCTGCCCCTGCCAGCGTATGAGATGGTACTGAAGGCCTCCCATACCTTCAATCTGCTAGATGCACGACATGCCATCAGTGTGACGGAACGCGCCCGTTATATTGGTCGCGTCCGAGCCATGGCCAGAAGCGTGGCCAAATTGCAATATGACAAGCGTGAACAGCTGGGCTTCCCACTGGTCAAGAAAGGGGAGGGTCAAAATGGCGCATGATCTGTTGTTCGAACTGGGCTGCGAGGAACTCCCGCCCAAAGCCCTGAAGAACCTGGCCATTGCCCTTGAGCGCGGTGTTGTGGAGGGGCTGGAACAGGCCGGATTGCAGCACGGGGCTACAAAATGGTATGCCACCCCACGACGCTTGGCGTTATGGATTGAAGGCCTTGCAGCACGGCAACCTGACAAGCGTATCGAACGCCGGGGTCCGGCTGTGCAGGCCGCCTTTGACGCATCGAACCAACCGACCCAGGCCGCCCTCGGTTTTGCCCGCTCCTGCGGTGTTGGAATCGAGCAACTGCAACGCCTCAAGACCGACAAGGGTGAATGGCTGGCCCATACCCTGACCGAATCTGGCCAACCGACCACAGAGCTGATCCCGGATATTCTGGAGATCGCCCTGAAAAGACTGCCCATTCCCAAGCGCATGCGCTGGGGCGACCGGGAGACCAGTTTCATCCGACCGGTGCATTGGGTGGTCCTGCTGTTTGGAGAAGAGATCATACCCTGTAATATCCTCGGCATTGCAGCAGGGAATACCACTCGCGGACACCGTTTTCATGCCCCCCAGCCGATTCAGTTGAATCGAGCCAGCAAAGAGGAGTATGAAGAAAAGCTCAAGGAGAGTAAGGTAATTGCTGACTTTGCCGAAAGGAAGCGCCGTATCAATGATGGTATCGTGTCTGAGGCAAAACGTGCAAAAGGACTGGCTATGTCAACGGAGTGGGGTGGCAGCGTCCTTACAGAAGAAATTACCTCCATTAACGAGTGGCCCACTGCCATTTTGTGCCAATATGATAAACGCTTCTTAAATTTGCCTCGGGAAGTCCTCATCTCTGAACTTAGAGTGCATCAACGCTGCTATGAAGTAGCAGACCCCGATACCATATTAGAAAAACCTAGGCTATTACCTTACTTTATCACTGTCAGCAACATAGAATCCAAAAAAGCCGAGTGTGTCAAAACAGGCAATGAACGTGTAATTCGAGCGCGATTCAG
>RFGN01000513.1 GCA_003696645.1 Gammaproteobacteria bacterium
CGACAACGACGCCACCACTTCTTTCTTCTTCAGCGAGAATGTTTACAGCAAAGCAGGATGGGATCCGGACAACAACCGTCCTTCCCGTACCAATGCCTATACCATTTCCGGTGGTGGCAACATCGAGTTCCTCTCGGGCTTCAGCATCCCCAACGGCCAGGGAATGGTCATTGATAGCGTTCAATTTTACGTTGCCATCGGCAATGGAGCGACGCTGGGTGACATCCAGGGTTCTGTAGGAGCATTCATCTATGAGTGGAACGATGCCAATAGCGACGGAGGAGTAGGCACGGACGAGCTTTCTTTGGTCGCCATTACTGATGTTACCTTCCCCGATCCTGCCTCTACCGGCGACTGGGTGAAAGTTCCAGTTCTCGATTTCAATACTTTTGAAGAAGGCCTGGCTGTATCCGGCGATGGTGCTACCTATTTTGTAGGTACCCGCTACGAAGGCTCTGAGCTCGTTTTTATGGGCTTTGATGAGAATTTCGACCAGACGCTCTGGTCAACTTTCCTGGCTCAATCAGACCTGGAACTTCCATACATCGGTGTAACGGAATGGGTGAACAATATCCCGAACGTGGACATGGGTTTCATCTTTACTGGATTCTTTGGTTCTGCTGCCACTGCTGTAGTGGTTAATTCCCCGAACGCTGCAGAAGATGTAGAGATCGTAACCAACATGAGCATGTTCCCGAACCCCACATCAGACCGTCTGACTGTTGAGGTGGAACTTCCTGAGTTGACTTCAAACCTCGAATACAAAATCCAAAGCGCAAGCGGTATCGTCGTCCGTCAGGAAAAGCGCAGCAATGTCAACTACGACAAAGCTGAATTTGACGTAAGCGACCTGCCATCCGGCCAGTACTTCCTCATCCTGAAGACTGACAACGGAAGCGCTGCACGTGCTTTCACAGTACAACACTAAGTTTCCTTTTTCACACTAAGGGAAACCCACTATACACTCCGGTGCCGGCGTTGCTGGCGCCGGAGTTGTTTTTTTTTGGGGGGGATTATGAGGATTATATGGATTATGGAAGTTGAATGCTTGGGGGCAGGCAGGATCAGGATTCTCAGGATTGACGGATTAGCAGGATTGCAGTGTCAGGATCAGGATTCACAGGATTGACGGATTCGCAGGATTTAGTTCGTTAGCAGAGAACCTTGGTGTTAATCATTTATTCCAAGCCTTCCCAAGTCCCGTTTTGTCATCCGCCAAAGGCGGATCTTCACAATGAACAATCAGCTATGCAGATGCCTCGATTCCAGACCTTACGAGGTTTCGCAAACCTCATAAGGTCTCGCAAACCTGCACCCACACAGCCCCGTCGCTCCAACTGTTGGCGGCACTTCAAGAGCCACCTGACAGAGGGGTGATAGCAGAATGGTGGTTCGTTAGCAGAGAACCCGGAGGTTCATCATTTTCACCCTCATTTACCTAGTCCCCCTTTTTGTCATCCGCCGCAGGCGGATCTTCACAATGGGCGAGCAGCTATGCAGATGCCTCGTTTCCAGACCTTACGAGGTTTCCGAAAACCTCATAAGGTCTCGCTAACCCGCAACTACCCAAGCACCCAGGATCAGGATTCACAAGATTGACGGATTAGCAGGATTTATTTCGGTAGCAGATAACC
>RFGN01000514.1 GCA_003696645.1 Gammaproteobacteria bacterium
TACGGGACACCTAATCTGTACTTTGTGGTGAAGTACGTAAAGGGTGAAGTATCCAAACACCACATTTTTTTAAAAACAGGCTGGTAAAGTCCAGCCATGGCGTGAGTAATCACGTGAAAATTGTTAGTACTTCATGGGAAAGCAATGAGTAGCGTGACAAAAGCGATCCAAATCAAAAAACTGTCATCCACCCCAGTGTCTGCCTAAGGTGGATGGAACGGAAAGGGCGCGACCCGTCAATAGCGCCCAGACAGGTTAGGGGGGCAGAATCCAAACCCTGACATCAGGTGAAAATCCTGTATTTCAACACTAAATCGCATGGTGGCCCCGTTGGATGGCGGAAAGCGGTTGATACCGCCATCCTGTAAAAGGGGATAAAGTCCTGTCCATGGGAAGAAACATGGGACCGCAGCCGGTATGCGGTGCATGGGCCAGCCGGACGGGTAAGGATGACAACCTTGCCTGATACAGCCCAATACGTAGGCCTGGGAAGCCTGCAAACAAAATAATCATCCGCATCGGGGATAAACTCGGTGACATAGGGATTAGTCAATCCCATCGGTCGCGCCCTGCGGGGCGTCGAATCTGTGCCTAAAGGCGGGCACGTAAAGACGAAGCGGCCGAAGCCTTTTTATTACAAACATAGGGGAAGTGATGTATTGCTTATTTTTCTCATCTTTCGCGGATATGCTGACGGCTCTTAAGCCCATGCTCCGTAACAACGATATCAGCGTCCGCGATATCGACTACACCCGCAATGCCATCATTATTAACCAGGCGGAGACCCGCGCCGGAGCGTTGGCCCGCGTTATGGAAAGGTTTGCCGTATGAAGGGGCGCCTGATGAGCCGCAAGGAAGTGGCGGAGTACCTGGGCGTAACGCCCATAACGGTCTGGCGCTGGATGGCTGCCGGATACCTGCCTTATATACAGATAGGCAAAACGAAAATGTACGATCGAAAAAAAATCGAGCGGTTTCTGGAAGAACAGAGTAGCGTCGAGAAGCCGCTGAAGGGGGTGCGCCTTGACGGATGATCGCAACCCCATGCTGGATGATGTCGTGATCGGCATCATCGGCGTGGCCTTTTACGCAATTCTGTTTTACCTGGTGTTTCTGCGATGACCTGGCTGCAGATCACCACTTACGACGGCTATCATTACATATTCTACAAGGGCACGGAAGTGTGCGCCAGGGGCCTGTTCCGCGCGCTCTGGATGATGTTCCGCGCCCGTAACCCCAAACTGGAAGGGATTGTTCATGTCTATCTCACCGCAACCATCTACGCCCACCTTCTCGGCTATAAGTGAGAAGGTTTCCAGGGCCCTGGCCGACAGAGAGTATATGGAAAAGTATATCACGCCCGCGTTCGGGGAAGGCGTGCATGATGTGCAGTCCTTCCACCACTACATCCAACAGCGCCAGCAAACCACTCTTAACGCGCTGGCCGTCATCAATCACAATCTTACCACCATCGTTTCCCGCATGAAACAGAATAATATTATTGATGAGCCGATATCTCAAGCGGTGCTTGAAATATCGGAAATGGTGGAACGTCTGGCCGGTGGTGTCACCATGCACAAGGATGGTGATCGGTGAAATATAAGATCAAGGCCAAATTTAAAGTAAAACTTAAAATATGGTATTGGCGCGCGCCGGGCAGGGGGCACGTCATACGACGGGCCGCGTAGGGGGTAGCATGTATCAACACAAGGATGTCTCATACAATGCCGCATACATCGAGCGGGCGCGCGATAAGCTGTACAGGGAAAGGCCGCCCGGCCCGGTTGTAAGGGTGAAGGTCAGGCAGCGTTGCGGGTGTCGAAAACAGGGCATGCGCGTGCGCTGGATGGCAGGCAGGCATGTGATCAGTTGCAATCAATGCAAAAAGCGCCTGGCAATCATAGAAACGCCCGCAAAGCTATCCGTGCGGGAGTTGGAAAGGTTGGCGCGTCTGGTAAAAAACGTAACCGTGGAGATAGAACAATGACCGTAAAAGAAATTATACAGCACCTTGACGATGTGTCATTATATGAACTCTCCCACAAGTCGGGTATCCGTGTGGAATTGTTGGAACACTGGCGCATCATGAAGCGGAACGGCATCGAAGTGCAGGATCAGATTCGGGACTATCGCCTGGGGCGGGTGAGCCCTGTTAAGGCGCGCAAGGAAGGCCGCTGTTGCGCCATGTGCGGTATCTATTTTGAGCGACCGGAAGGTCATCCGGCGGTGTGTAATGATTGCGACAAACGCAGGGATCGTCGGCCCAAAATGGTCATCGGAAGCGAATACCTGACCGTTTTCCGCGCGAAAAACAAGGAAATAAGCGTCAGTCTATAAGGGGTCAAGGGGATGAATGAACGGGGATGGATTAAGATACATAGGAAATTGCAAAATTCTCCGATGTACAGAAATTTGACCAGTAAGCAAAGAGATGTGATGATGCAAATTTTGATGCTTGCAAATCACGAAGAAAATGAATGGTATTGGAAAGGGAAAACCTATAAAGTGCAACCCGGACAGTTCATAACTTCATTAGATTCGATACGTCAGGTATGTGCAAGTGATGTCAAAATACAATCAGTGAGGGCATCTTTGTTGAAATTAGAAAAATTCGGATTTATAACAAACGAATCAACAAAGCTCGGAAGGTTGATAACCGTTGTAA
>RFGN01000515.1 GCA_003696645.1 Gammaproteobacteria bacterium
AACACCAAGGGAAGCCACAATTAGCAAAAACGATGGACACAGAGCACTGCACAGACACAAACAAACATGGCGAACAAACAAACAAACACTCACATGCTGTCACCGGGTGGTCACTTCAAGTGAGCCCGATGAGGCAACAATGGTGTGCGATGCGATGGGGGTTGCTGTCCCACCGCGGGCAGTACGATGATGGAAGCCTCGACGGAAAGGCAAAGGTCTTTCAGTCCCTGTCAGACGGCACCTCAACAACTGGCACATGTTCTCTGCAGCGTTGCGATCACGGTCACGATACACTCGACAAACAGTGGACTCACACTGCAGTATACCGTGCACTTGCTCACACACACGCTTCACTTCCATTGCACCAGTGTCTGGGTTCTTCTCCTTCTTCCATCGACGGATGGTTGGATTCTTCATGTGGTGGTGGCACCGATTGCAAGTTTGCGAAGTGTTCCACTCATCAATGAACACCACTCTCACTCGCTGCGCCAACTTGCGGATCAGCCCAATGCGTGGCCCACTCACTTCCCCTTTCGCACTCACCCGAAAGTTGGCGTTCCCCATGCCCACCACCACAGACGATGGATCTAAACCACTCAACAACCGATTGAAGAATGAATCGATACACCTTTGTTTCCTTCGGTAGCAATAAAAGCGGTGATTGGAAAAGCATCTCTGAGTGTAGAACTCCCACAAGTGGTCTTCGAGTGGCAGTCGAGCATACCACGCTTCCCTCCACTGGGCCACTGTGCTCACTCGAAATGACTGTAGACTAGACTGTTCCAAACTCCATTGTTTCTCCATTGGCAGCATGCTCCTCGCATGATTCCTCCTCTTCCTCGTCACATTGTACCCACACTCCTCGTAGTACTGTCTTTTGCTCAACACCCGATGTTCTCCTGTAGATGCATTGAAACAAGTCATCAGTTTGGTTCTGCCCGGATCCACTCCGATCAATGTGAGCCCCTCTGTACACATGGGCACAAGTAGTTGTCCAGTGGTGATGAGTCCCCGAACACGACCTCGAATGTCCATAGGCTGAGAAGGATCACGATCTCCAATCTCCATAGGCTGAAGCCTCCAAAAACCCAGACACACACTCACCCCATCAGTCCTCAGCCAGAAATCAAACCTCCACCCATTCCCTACTCTAGGTACTCTCAATACACTCCTCCAATATCCCTCTTGATCACCTCCAAACACAGTCTTACTCACCCTCGTCCACCCCGACCTGCGGAGCAATGCATGCAGTCCGTCGGTGTCCACGAAGATGGACATCCGACGATACCTGCGGATGGGCAAGTAGGAAAAACTCTTGATCCTAGGAACCCAATCCGCCTCTGCATGCTGCTCCTTCCACTGTCTCTTCTTCTCCTGTATCCCCATGAGATACTTGTAATATCTCAACACACGATGGGGATTCGCCTTGAGAAAGTCCTCTGTAAGAGGCTCCCCCCCAAAGAAGGATTGGTGACGCCGCACCAAATGATGCCCATCCTCCTCACCATCATTGATTATCCTCTGCAACCTCTTTGCTTCCTCCTTATTCCCAGCCGTTTGCAGTAAGAGGGTGTTAAATTGGAATCGTTGGAGCGGATAGTAGAGGTGAGTCTTCCCATTTATTGCCATGTCGTCCCCCAGCGAATGTACAAAGCAAGACAGTCCTTTCAATCTCCTCTCATAGTCCATTCCACTCCCTCTCCAATGATCTCTCCTAAACC
>RFGN01000516.1 GCA_003696645.1 Gammaproteobacteria bacterium
ATTCCTGTATGATCTGTTGGATCTTTTCAAAGAAAAGGCTGGAGGTCAGGGATTTTGCCGAGATATTGACAGACAGGATCGGATCATCCTGATCTGGCAATCGTCCCCTGTTCTCCTGCAACCATTTGCAGGCCTGACTCGTTACCCAAAGATCGATATCGATAATGAAATTGAAACGCTCTGCTATCGGAATGAACTGGTCTGCGGTATAGACCTCACCTTCTAATTGCCCGGGCATACGAGAAAGAACCTCATAGTGAATCGACTCCCCCTTATTCTCGTCCAGACTGACAATCTTCTGTGCATACAGTTGCAAGGATTGTTGCTGCATGGATTGACGGATACGGTGGACCCAGTCCATGGAACCCTGAATGTTTTTCAGTTTGGGATCATTGTCGTCCCAGACATAGACCCTGCTTCCTCCACACTCCTTGGCATGATAACAGGCAATATCGGCTTGTCGGATCAGGTCCTGCAGTGAGAACTGTTCAGGATTCCTGATATGAACCAGACCCAGACTACAGGAAAAGTTGAAGCGCTTTTCTCCCCAGGTAAAGGTTTCTCCCGCCAGAAGTTGACAGAGCGCATCAGCAATCTTGTCGGCCTGTTTTCTGCCACAGTATTTCAGGAGAATGGCAAATTCGTCACCACCCAATCGCCCCAGGATATCATCCTGTCGGACCCGCCCCTTCAACAGGTTGACCAGCTGCGTCAGCATCCTGTCGCCAACTTCGTGCCCACAGGTATCGTTGACGAGCTTGAAGGCATCAACATCCATGAAGATCAGGGCATGTTCGCCGCCCTGATGGAGCAGGGCTTCGACCAATGTAAAAAAGCCTCTGCGGTTATAGAGGCCTGTATAATCGTCGTGTATGGACTGATATTCCAGTTCAGCCATCAACCTCATCTGCTCTGACATGTCATGAATCACCAATACCATCCCGATCCTGTCTTTGTTATCCATGATCGGGGACAATGAACCCGTCACCGGCAACCACATGCTCTCGTTCAAGCGCATTTCAACCGGCTGTTCAAAGCGGATGGTTTCACCGTTTTTCCTGCACCGCCTGGACAGGCCCTTGATCGGCTCAGCGGTTCGTCGATTTCTGAAACGGAAACACTGATGAAAAGGTTTTCCTGTCAGGTCCTCATGATCGGATAGTCTCAGCAGCCTCCTCATTTCAGGATTGACTTGCTGAACCACGCCGTCGGCATCCATCAGCGCCAACCCTTCACGCATGGAAGTCAGGGTAACCTGTTCGGTATGCATCAACCTTTTGAGCAATCGGTTCTGTCTGCGTTTTTTGAGATACATTGACAATACAAGCCAGAGAAGCCCGGACACGAGAAATGTTCCAATCGCCAACAGGATTCTATAGCGGGTAGTCTGTTTCTTCAGCGAAAGTGTGGCCGCTGCGATCGTCGTTCTCGATCTTTCTTCCAGTGATCCGAGCAGACGTCTGATGGAAAGAATATCTCCTCCTACATGCGGCGTCAGCCGTGAGGCCGAAACCAGGAGTTCATCCAACCGCTTTACCAGGACACCATACTCCTTCAATGCCTGCTGCAGTCTTTTTTTCTCCTCGGAAGCAGGGATCAAACTGGCGATCTGTTGCAGGCGCGTGAATCTTTCCTTCCATTTGTAATAGCCGTTCGAAACTGGAGCAATCAGGTGTGGTCGCCCATAGGTTTTCATGAACATCCGTTCCGATGCCAACAATGCCTCATTCAGAGCGAGATGATGCAGTTTTTCTGCATGCTCTCGCAGTTTGTCATAATGCGATTCGATCTTTTCATACAGGCCATATCTGCCATAGACCGTTCCAGCCTTGAATGAAATGTCCACCAGGTCACGGTGCAAATCATGGGCCAATACATCCAGCCTTTTGATATCCTCATCCACATCGGTGCCATGGATATGGCTTTTTTGCAGAGATTGGGTTTCTGCGTAGAATGTCTGCATGGAAGTGGAAAAGATATCGAGCAACATCGGATCCAGAATACGCAGATATTCCATGGCAAGATGTTCGGCACCATCGAGCGTTTTTACCAATGCCTGTATGCCCTGATGCCGTCTGGCGTCCTGCACCTGCAAGACAGCGATCTCATTCTCGATGCCACCCAGCCGAAAAACGATGTACAGCGGTGGCAGGAGAACCAAAAACAGCACTACCCCATATATAAAAATCGTACTTCCTTTGACCCTGACCATTACCCCTGCTCTCAAGTGTTAATGTTCAAGCCACCGTCTCAAATCATTCTGGTCCAGCTTCAATCGCAATTTGACGAATGGACCCTGGGCAGTGAAATCGCTGCTGGAAAAATCTGCATCATAGAACCCACTGAAATTGTATCCTGCACTTACCCACATACGCTCTACCAGCTGTCGCCCAAGGGATAGACCGGTATGATACTGCGAGGTCGAGGCATGCAGGGAATGCAACCGACGGGCATGCAGGTGCAGATCCCATTTCTCGGAAAGGTCATGCGCCCATTCCAGCCCCAGAAGATCCAGGACCGTATGATAGGTCTGACGGGAAAGTGTATTGCGGGTGTATTTCAACCCCACCTGCCAGGCCAGCTGATCATTTGCATCAAGCTGATGATGACTGTTCAGATTATTGATGAATCGCAGATCCTTCTGATCTGTTGTACCCGTTTCCGAACGCAGATACCTGGCCTCGAAACGATTCAACATCATCCAGCCATCCCGATGGGGTCTCCAGGCAGCGCCGAGTCGCAGGTTGGCCTCATCCGAGAGGTTCGTCGTGCCGTGGGTACTGAACCCCTGAACCCTGCCGCTTGCCGTCAGAGAATCATTGATCTCTCCGAGCAGTCCGGAACTGATTCCCCAGCGCCGTTCCGACGAAGCCACCCTTCTTTCCAATCGGTTATCCCACTCCCAGTGACTGGGGCGATAACTGACCCCGGCAGAAACTGCAGTAAAATCCTCTGTTCCACCCGTCACCAATGGAACGGCTGGATTGGGTTGCAGGTCTGCAGCCTGATCGTCCTTCAGGGTTTGGGTCCGATCAAGACCAACATCCATACTCCACAACTCATTCAGTGACCAGGTCTGATTGAGGCCGATATTGGCAAAGGCCCGCTCTCCGTTCTCACCGACGCGCGATTCCACACTGCTGGACAATTGTGCCCCATTCCAGGGAGTGCCGCGAACCCCCAGTCGTGACAGGTTGGCGTCCAGATTCTGCCCACGTGTCCATTCCTGCTCGGCAAAAAGCATGGCAGCCGACGACCAGGCATAGTCCAGACCCAATCGGCTTCTGGTCGGAAAGTCCACACTGTTGTTCTGTGTCAGATTCTGTTCATGATCAAGATGCAGACGAACCCTGTCGGTCACCTTCCAGCTCGCCCCGGCCGTCAGATTGTTGGACGTCTGGGTCCCGTTCTGCAAATGGTCACGTGCTGTCAGGGCACCCAAACGAAACTCTCCCCGCTTCAATGTATAGTGTCCACTCAGGTCAAGGACATCGCGACTGGCATGGGTCGATTGCGTCGTCTGTCGATAGATGCGGGTATCCACCTTCAATGGATCGGAGACCGTGACATTGGCATCCAGGCCATATTTTCGTGTGCCATTCTCGGTCTGGCTGATCTGCCCCAGTCCGAAACCATTTTCCACATTCCTGTAGTAGGCCTGCCCGCGAACATGTTCACCCTTGAAATCGGCCGCCACGCGCCAGGCATTGTTTTTTCCGGATGAAACGGTATCTGTGCCAGAAAACTCTCCTTGCAGCGTGGTGTTGCGATTCAACCGGTATTGGATATCGGTTCCCAGCATCTGTTCGTCTCCTGCTGCCTGTTCCTGCTGGATGGCTGTCAACCCGACCTCGACATGTCTTGCAGGCCGGAGATAGCCTCTTCCGCCGACAACGGTCAGGTCCGGCTTGCTGATCCTGCGGGTCTCGTAATCAACGATGATATAGACCGGGTTGAAACGGCTGTCACGGGAGACGACGGGTTGCTTGAAGAACAGGGTCCCCTTGAGATAATCCACATCATAATCGATAAAACGCGACAGGGTTCGTTGTTCCAGGATCTGTTCACTCCGGAATCGATCGCGGGTCTCTATCACGACCTTTTCCGAATTGGCCAGAAGATCCTGCCGACTGAGATGATACAGCCCGGAGGTCCCATCTCCACGTATCTCGTCGTGGACCAGGGTCTGCCCGGTCAGGGCGGCAAAGGCCCGATAGCCCCCCTTCTGGCCGGCCCATTCCGATTTGATACCGTTCAAGGTGCGTGTATATCGGGAAAGTTCTGTCACGGACAGATCAGTGGCGTAATCTCCAAACAGCGCATAAAAGGTATCTCTTTCCAGTTTCAGATACAGTTTCCGCTGGCTGGGCGCATCAAAGGATTGGCTGGTACCATCTCCATAGATCGTATAGAAGGCATCCGGTTGTACCGTCTGCAGCAGTCGATCCCCGGTCCTGCCCTTGGTTTTGGCCGTGTCATAGGCTGCGGTCAACAGCCACTTTCCCTTTACCTTCCCCTTGGCATAGAAAGCAATTCGACCATCCTGGACCCAACCCTCGCGGTCCTGGTCATCCGGAAGGGATTGCATGTGTCCATGGATCTGCTGATATCCCAGGGTCCCTTCGGCCAGGCCCACCATGATCAGATCCCGGTAGGCAGGCCGCACGAAGGTTTCCACCTCGGTTTCAACATCACCATAGGCCAATGTCGCCTGATAGCGACCACTCTGGGTGACAGGGGCAAACGTCACCCAGCCCTCGGCATCGACGCTTACCTGCTGGTCATGCTGCGCCTCAACCAGACGGGTGGGTTGAAGCTTGACCGGGGGTTTCAGTGTGCCCTTGCGAATCTCGAGATCAGTCTCTGCATGGACCTGACGTCCCTTCCTGTCCTTCACCTCAATGCGGATACGGATCGGTGTCTTGCCATCGGCAACATTGGAACCTGCCGCGACCTGCTCCAGGGAGTGGATCTCACCGGACCGATTGACATGAATGGATTGCTCGAATCGAACATTGCCAAAGGGGCCCATTCCCTTCAACGTCAGCACATGCTGGCCCGCACCTGCAAGCCTGACTCCGAGATAGGTATACAGCGTCTTGCCAGTCTCCGAATTGGCTGAGCGGAAACCGATCCGTTTTTCTGGAACATCCTCTCCATCCACACTGAGTACCGGTTTGAGACGACTGTCCAGTTGCACGCGCACTGCAACAATATCGAATGGGAGTGTCTGCTGCTCCCCGGGAGAAAGGATGCCCTCTTTCTCCGGTGTCTCGTTTTTGTCTTCAACCGTTCCTGAAGAGTCCTCCGGAACAGCCTGATTGGCCAGCCCCTCCCCCTGCCCAGCGGTCTGTGTCAGCTTTATATTCTTGCTGATGAGTGTTTGATTGCCCAATACCAATATCTCTGCCCTTCTGTTCTTGGCGCGCCCTTCTGCGGTGGCATTGCTGGTCAGCGGATCGCGCGCGCCACGCCCGTGAACTTCGATCTGTTCAGGTTGCAAACCCAACCGGGTTTTCAAATATCGGGCTACCTCCTCGGCACGCGCATGGGACAGCGCCCTGTTGGTACGAAACAATTGCCACCATTTGCGACGAATCGGAAGATTATCGGTATAGCCGGTTACCACCAGTTTATTGACATGAATATCTTTCAGCTTCTCGATCAGTTGATCCAGCCTGACCCGGTCCTCGGGTTTGAGTGTTGCCTGGACTTCGTCAAAATGGGTGTAGAGTCGAAAGGTCCTGGGTCGCATGACCCTTTTCTCAACCTCAAGCCATTCTGCCTCGGCCATCGATGTCTTGCCGGTCTGCCTTCCATAGGAGACATAACGTACCTGTGCACGGGCTTTCTTGCGCCCGATCTTTCCACCATTGTGAATCACGAACTCGATCTCATGCTGTCTGATCGCAGGATCCAGAGACCAGATCCACTCCCGTTCATTTACCTGGGGTTTGGCGGGCTGCCCATCAAGCCTTTCGAAACCTTCCTGCAACTCCCAGCCAACCGGGGGCAGATAAACGGCCTGCAGAGAGGTGAGTGCGGCAGCCGGGTGGGTTTCAATATGCAGGTGAATCTTGACGAGATTTCTTTGGGCATCAAACAGGCTGGCATTCTGGCTAATTCGGACGGGTACCTTTGGAGGCAGTTGTCGGAGCACACGAAAATTGGTGCGCCACAACGTGCCGGGCTGAAGGTCTACAAAACGGGAGGTATCCGATCCGGCAAAACGATTGTTTTCAAGGCCACGGGGGATCACGCCCTGGGGTAGACTGGAGCGATCCAGTTGCACCACATGCGTACCTGGGCGCACATCCTCGAAATGGTAGAATCCGTGCTCGTCTGTAACGACAAATCGTCCATCCTCGAGGTAGATCCGGGCATTGGCCAACCCCTTCTCACCCGCATCGTTCAGGCCATTGCCGGCATTTCCCTGATCATCCTGCAACAACTGCCCGGTTTCATCCAACATGCCATCGAAAAAGACGCGGCCCATCAGAATATTCTTTTCTGCAAACAGATCCGGGCGAATCGTCACTATAATCGATGTCGGTTGCGATTGCACCGGATTGCTGCCCTGCAGACCCGATGCCATCAAGGTTGCAATCCGTTCACCACGGATCGCATTGGAGGTCACTTCCACAACAAATTCAAGCTGAATCAGACCCTGGGCCGGGATGGAACCTCCTGGCCGAAAGGTCAGTGTGCGGCCATCCGCTGAAATCACCGGAACAATCCGCTTCCCATCCAGAAGGGCTGAACCGTGGCGATAGCGAAACCCTTCCGGCAGCTGATGGCGAATCTCCACATTGGCAGTTGCCGCGGTACGATTGGGGTTCTTGATATTGAGTTGATAGGTCACCAGATCCCCCTGCGCAGCGGTCGTGGGATTGACCTGACCCTCGACAAGCAGGGTCAGGGAATTGGTATCGACCGGCAGGTCGATATGTACGACCGGGCCTGGAGAGATCGTGAAGGTTTCTCCTCTGGAACCGGTGGTCAACGCAAAGGGAGCGCCATTGAGAGACTGCAGTGTTGTATCATTGACCTGGCTTGGAAAGGCATATTGGGCCGGTGGCGTCACACGAAACTGGTATTGACCGGGAGCCACAAACGGAAAACGAAACTGTCCCGGGGAAAAATTGTAAACCTGCCCCGAGGCATCGGTTGCTGTACCACCAGAAACGAGGGTTGATGGAAAAGCGCTGACCCCGTCATCTCCCTTTACGACGGCTGGAGCATCATTGGCAACATCCCACAGGGTTACCGAGGCACCATCTACGGCCGCACCGGTTGCTGAATCGAATACCATGCCGACAGGATCGACGAGTACCGAAGCCGCCACGATATCTGTAGCGTCCTGCGTATCGGTATAGCGTGCAGTCAGGGTCTGGTTTTTCTGTACGGAAAGCATGCAGTCCTGAACCGTGGCAGGCGGTGGTGCCGACATGATGACACCTACAAAACGGCCAGTATTGACGCCGGTCTCGGTCAGTCGCAGGGTCTCCTGGTCAAGGCTACCGGCTGCGGTCAGCGTGACGACAACCGTATCCAATGCAGCCAGATTCAGATTCTGGTCCGGATCATTGACCTCGACGAATATCGGCGAACCGGTCTTGTAGGCCGTGGTCGTCAGGATTGCCGGGGTTGCCGGCAGGTTTATTGCAGCGCCCCCGAGGGGTTGAAAACTGTTCACCGTAGTCCAGGTTCCGTTCCCTGATCGGCAGGCAGAAGGATTGACGGACGTTGCCGTTCCCATGCCGCTCACCGGGGAAAACTGCTTGAAACCGATGGTAGCTCGGGTTCGTCGAATAAAGGTAACCGAGACACTGCTGACCACAGGGACAACAGACTGGGAAAAATGCAGTGAGGCAGTGTTCAGGATGGCCTGTCCCTGCACTGCTGCGGCCTGCCCCGAAGAGGCCCAGATCAATCCGGCAAGGGCGGTCGATACGTGCCACAGGGAGTTGAATCTGAACGATTTTTTACGGTTTTGAACCGTTTTTGTGCAGTTTGAACCGGTTAAAAGGCACAAAAACCGTGCAAAAAACGCTTGCCCCAGAAACGCGAACAGGCGGCTCATCTGCATGAGTCGCCTGCCCGTTTTCACGGTCTGACCGGTGTCTCTATCCGGAAGACGAATCTGTCTCATCGGACCTCCGGAGTGATGCATCTTTTGCCCTGAAATGTCTCATGACCCCCATCACTGCACTACTGGATATTGACCTGGTAAACCACCTTGACGGTCGCCCCGGCCGTCAGTGTTCCCCCTGCACCCGGGGGCGGATTGGCCGGCCCGGCATCCCCTACATTGACTGTCAGGGTGGGTGCCGTATAGGTTGCGGTATCGGCATCAGCGACCACCGTCCGGGTCGTATCGGATACCAGGGTTCCTGCTGCATTCACGACAATCACGCGGATGTTGGTCGGCGCCGTCACAAAACTCACTGGCAGGCTGTCTGTCACCCTGGTATCGGTCACATCGGTCGTCCCTGCGTTGTTCATCACCAGGATATACTCCAAGGTGTCGCCACTATTTCCCACCACACCACTGCTGTAGTAGGTCTGGTTGACCCCATTGACCTGATGGGTCACTGCCCCGGCCCCTGCATTATTGCCTGCTGCGTTCGTGACATTGCGAACCAGTTTGACCAGTGTGGTTCCGGCATTGCTGGTAAAGGTCGAGATCGTCACATCTGCCGGGGAGGTAAAGGTCGTCACGCCATCGCTACTGGAAACGGTTGTATTGACGGTGACGGTAATATCCGTGCCCAGTGTGATGATCTTGCCCGAGGTCACGGTCAGCGTAAACGGCACCTGCTCGACAATATTGACCCCGGCTGCCGGCGCCGTGGCCAATGCCGTATTCAGAGTGAGGGTGGCCACGCCGTTTCCACCCGGATCGCTGACAGCAGTGATCTGACGAACCGACGTGCCGATCACGACCGAATCTCCGACTGCCAGACCGTTCACGACCGCATCGGCAGTCCCGTCAGAAGGCAGATTGATGACGGTTGCGGTACTGCCTGACAGGGTCACCGAGGCACCGACATTGAGGATGGCTGCGGCCGGGTTGGGGGTTGTCGTGGGGGCATTGGCTGCAGGAGGGGCTGACGCATTGGTCACGGCAGAAATCGAGGAGGCAACCGTATAATCGGCCGGACCATTGCCGCAGGCCCGAAAGGTATAATTGTAGACAATCGATGCATTGGGGCTGCCGGCATTCTCGGTATAGGCCGTGCTGGCATCGGCGGGTTGACTCAGTACGATGCCGTTACACAGGACCCGTCCCAC
>RFGN01000069.1 GCA_003696645.1 Gammaproteobacteria bacterium
GCCTGTGACCAGCCCAAGATCCTGGAAGATGACGAAGCGGTACGCGCCTGGGTGAAGTCAACGCCTGGTGCGATCGGTTATATTGATGCCAGCCATGTCGGCCAAGGCGACAAAGTATTGTTGAAGAAATAAAGAGGGATAAATCACCATGAATATGAAAGTAGGAAAATTGGCCGCAGCAGCCCTGTCGGCCTGTCTGCTGACCGCACAGTCCGCTCAGGCGGTAGAGTTCGGTGCGTTCGGTAATGTGAATCTGGAGAAGATTGAAAACCAGGCCGGCACCTTCGCCCTGGGGGGCTTTGACCTGTTTGCCCGTCAGGACATCTCCGACAAGAGTTCTGCCCTGGTAGAGTATGTCATCGAATCCGGCGACGGCACCTCCTTTGTACTGGATCTGGAACGCCTGACGGTGGACTATGAATTCGGCCGTGCCCTGACCGTTTCTGCCGGGCGTATCCACTCCAAGGCCGGTTACTGGAACACCGCCTACCATCATGGCCAGTTCCTGCAGCCCACGATCGCCCGTCCGGAATTTCTGGAGTTCGAAGATGGCAAGGGTGCCGACTTCCCGATGCATCTGATCGGTCTGTTTGCCGATGGGGAATTGTCTTCCGCCGCAGGGGTATTCAAGTACCATGGTGCCTGGGCCAACAACCCGCAGATCGATAAAACCGTTGCAGCCAATGACCGCGAGATCCTGCTGACGATGAACAGCGATGTACAGAGCAACAAGACCATCGCCGGAAAGATCAGCTTCGAGCCGGACCGCACCCCGATCCAGATCGGTATCTATGGGCAGAGCAGCACCTATAACAGCACCTCTGGCAGCACTCCGGCTGGACGGCCACAGTTGGACCAGTCCATCCTCGGTGTCGATCTGCATGCCAATCTGGGCAATCTGGAATTCCTGACCGAGTACTACAGCATCTCCAATGATGACCGTGTCGGCACCGCTGGTTCTCATGATGTGACCGACTGGTTTGTCCAGGCCGGCTACAGCATCGCCGAGGTCTTCACCCCGACCGTGCGTTATGAGTCCTCAAATGGGGATGACAGCACCGACGTCTTCCGTAACGGAACGCTGTTCAGCCGTGATGGTTACACCAAGTGGGTTGGTGCACTGCGTTACGATGTCGATGAGAGTAATGCCGTGACCATCGAATACTCCAACCGCAACTCCGACGTCAATGGCATCGCTGATGTCAATGCGCTTGAACTGCAGTGGTCCTTCATGGTCTTCTAATAGACCCCTGAAGTGCTGAAACACGAGCCAGGTCAGTTGCGACTGACCTGGCTTTTTTCATTCTTGCCAGAATGTAATTTGCATAGAATGTTTTGTAACAAACCGGACTCCGCTATAATCGGCACATCTGAATTTTTCATCCATCAGTTTTGACACTAGGAACGTTTTGACACCATGATTTGGCAACGATTTCGTACTGTATTCGCCCTGTTCGGCCTGTCCCTGATGCTGCTATCGGTTACGCCTGCCAGTCAGGCCGCCACCATCTCTGCTGAACAGGCCATCAAGCTTGAAAAGTCCAAAAAGGGCATCATCAGCGAGCTTGGTCAACTTATTGATGATGGGCGCAGCAGCCACAAGATAACGATACGCGGACACATCAAGCGCTATGACCGTGATCTGAAGATCGTTCTAGAAAAGGCCTCGCGACAGGATGCCCTGTCTGCCTGGAATCAGGCCCAAGAGGATATCAGCGCCCTGATCAAAAACTACAAACGCGCGAATCAGGCCGATATCCAAATCATACAAAATCAGCTTGATGCCATCATCAATGGCCTGAAGTCCGGCAAGAGCATTCGTATTGTCAAACCGGCCACTGCCAGCCCCAAAACCAGGCCAGTCAAGAAAACAACCCCGACCCCACAGCCCCACAAGCCCGTAACGGTAGTGGAATCAGTTGCGGAAAAGGCCCCTTCTACTGCAAGCAAGACACAGGTCTCCAGTGATCTGCTGCAAAAGCTGGAGAAGACCCGCAAGGGCATCATGAGTGAAATCGACCAGTTGCTGGATGACGGCAGAACCACGCACAGGCTCACTATCAAGGCGCATA
>RFGN01000517.1 GCA_003696645.1 Gammaproteobacteria bacterium
CAGTCTGCAAGTGTTGCCTTGTTGGATACACTGCCTGCAGATATCCACCCCGAATTGGGCAGTCAGTGGATGACAGAATTGGTTGGTGATGTCATGTATCGTTTTACCCAGTGCAAGAGTGAAACAACCAAACAGCCGTCATTGCGAAAACTGGTTATTCATGCTGAGGGGGTTCGGCAGAAGAGAGCGGTAGAATCTGGTGCCAGACAGGGTCTGGCACTGAACGAGGGGAAAGATCTTGCCCGAGATCTGGCCAATCTGCCCGGGAATATCTGTACGCCTTCTTATCTTGCCAGTCAGGCCCGAAAGTTGGCCAGACAGTATACAAAGATCAGTGTGTCCATCATGGAAGAAGCGGCAATGCGTCGTCAAGGTATGGGAGCCTTGCTGTCCGTGGCGGCAGGCAGCCGACAACCTGCAAAACTGATCACCCTGCAGTATAAAAATCACCGATCAGCAAAACCGGTAGTCCTGGTGGGGAAGGGTGTCACCTTCGATTCTGGTGGTATTTCGATCAAGCCTTCAGCAGCCATGGATGAAATGAAGTATGACATGTGTGGTGCAGCCAGTGTGTTGGGTACATTTCATGCCGTGGCAATGTTGGGCTTACCCATCAATCTGGTCGGGATTATACCCAGTACTGAAAATCTCCCTGATGGTGCTGCCAGCAAACCGGGAGATATCGTTACCAGTCTATCCGGACAGACAATCGAGATTCTCAATACGGATGCCGAGGGACGCTTGATCCTGTGTGATGCCCTGACCTATGCAGCCCGATTCAAACCCAAGGCTGTTATTGATATTGCAACGTTGACCGGTGCGTGCGTGATTGCTCTGGGAAGTCATCCATCAGGATTGTTGGGGAATCATTCGAAACTGATTTCACATCTTCGTGAGGCAGGAGATGTCTCTGGTGACAGGGTATGGGAACTGCCGTTATGGGATGATTACCAGGATCAGCTCAAGAGCCCATTTGCTGACATGGCCAATGTGGGAGGACGTGAGGCTGGCACGATTACCGCAGGATGTTTTTTGTCCAGATTTACCGAAGCATATCACTGGGCGCATCTCGATATTGCCGGGACTGCCTGGAAATCTGGTACCAACAAGGGCGCAACAGGTCGTCCTGTTCCCCTGTTGCTGGAATATCTCAAGAAACATGGATGATCCCTGTTGGTGACTGGAATTGATTTTTATGTCCTTGAGAAGACCCGCAGTGATCGTCAGCTTGTAGCTTGTCAAATCTGTGAAAAGGCGTATAAGCACAAACACCGTGTCTACCTGCTGGCGGGAAGTGAAGAAGAGATCAGTCAACTGGATGACAGGTTGTGGAGCTTCAGGGCGGGTAGCTTTGTCCCGCATGCCCCTTTTTTGAAAGCTGAAGACTTTCAGTCAGAGGCAAACTGCGATGTCCCGGTCCTGATTGGCCATCTGCCCGCACCAGAATCTCATCAGGATGTTCTGATCAATCTGGGAAATCATTTTCCAGAGGGATACCAATGTTTTTCAAGGGTCATTGAAATAATTGATGATTCCATTCGCGAGGCAGGCCGTCAGCGTTTCAGACTTTACAAGAATGATGGTTTTTCAATCAAGACTCACAAGATATAAGAGAGCATTTTATTCATGAAAAAGGCCTTTGATCCAAAATCCATAGAACAACACTGGTACCAATACTGGGAATCGTCCGGATATTTCAAGCCTTCCGATGATTCGGGAAAAGGCTGTTTCAGCATCATGATCCCGCCACCCAATGTGACCGGTACCCTGCACATGGGGCATGCCTTTCAGGATACCCTGATGGATATCTTGACGCGTTATCACAGGATGCTTGGAGAAAAGACGCTCTGGCAGCCTGGCACGGATCATGCCGGGATAGCCACCCAGATGGTCGTGGAAAGAAACCTTTCTGCCAGAGGACAGACACGCCATACCCTGGGGCGTAAACGGTTTATTGATGCCATCTGGGATTGGAAGGAACACTCAGGTGGCACCATTTCACAGCAATTACGTCGAATGGGTGCTTCAGTGGATTGGTCCAGAGAAAGGTTTACCATGGATGAAGGGCTGTCAGCTGCGGTACGTCGGGTCTTCGTTGAGTTATATCGGGAAGGTCTCATCTATCGAGGAAAGAGACTGGTGAATTGGGATCCAGTCTTGCATACCGCAGTATCTGATCTGGAGGTGGTCTCAGAAGAAGAGCAGGGGTCACTGTGGCACATGCGCTACCCCCTTGCCGATGATTCGGAACAGTTTCTGGTTGTGGCGACCACCCGGCCGGAAACCATGTTTGGGGATACAGCCGTCGCGGTTCACCCTGATGATGAACGCTATACGCATCTGATAGGGAAGATGGTCAATCTACCACTGACAGATCGTCAGATTCCGATTATTGCAGATGATTATGTCGACAGAGAATTCGGTACCGGGTGCGTCAAGATTACTCCCGCACATGATTTCAACGACTATGAAATGGGACAGAGACATGGTCTGCCAATGATCAACGTCCTGACACAGGATGCCTGCATGAACGAAAACGTTCCAGAACCTTTCCGTGGCCTTGACCGTTTTGATGCCAGAAAACGGGTTGTAGAGCAGCTGCAGTCCATTGGATTGATGGACCATATTGAAGCGCATAATCTTATGGTACCGAGAGGGGACCGTAGCCGCGCAGTCATAGAACCTTATCTGACTGATCAATGGTTTGTCCGTACCGCACCACTGGCCGAGCCCGCGATAAAGGCGGTTAAAGAGGGTGATATTCGCTTCGTCCCGGAAACCTGGAGCAAGACCTATTTCGAGTGGATGAATAATATCCAGGACTGGTGTATCAGTCGTCAGATCTGGTGGGGACATCGAATTCCAGCCTGGTATGATGAATCGGGTCAGGTCTATGTAGCGGAAACCTTCTCTGAAGCTGAGCAGATGGCAGCTGAAAAGCATGGTCAACCGGTCTCTCTTCGGCAGGATGAGGATGTTCTGGACACCTGGTTTTCATCCGCCTTGTGGCCTTTTTCGACACTTGGATGGCCGGAAAAGACTCAGGAGTTGAAGGATTTCTATCCGACCAGTGTCTTGGTTACCGGTTTCGACATCATCTTTTTCTGGGTGGCCAGAATGATCATGATGGGGCTCAAGTTCACTGGAGAAGTGCCATTTCGTGAGGTCTATATTCATGGGCTGGTACGGGATGCTCATGGACAAAAGATGTCAAAATCAAAAGGAAATGTCCTTGATCCCATAGATCTGATTGATGGAATCAGTCTGGAAAAGCTTTTGCAAAAACGCACCCAGCATCTGATGCAACCAGAGATGGCAGAAAAAATTGCCGAGGCAACCAAAAAGGAATTTCCCGAGGGGATTCCTGCATTCGGAACCGACGCGCTGCGTTTTACTTTCGCGGTCATGGCTTCTACAGGGCGGGATATCAATTTTGATCTAGGACGAATCGGCGGATATCGCAATTTCTGTAACAAACTGTGGAATGCAGCCCGTTTTGTCCTGATGCAGATGGAAGGCTTTGACCGATCTTATGTACCTTCTGATGCCCTTGCGCAACACCCTTTTCCTGATCGTTGGATCCTTTCTCGGTTACAGCAGACGATTGGGGAAATACGTGGTGGGATTGAAAATTATCGCATGGATCTCGCTGCACAATCCCTCTATGATTTTGTCTGGAGCGAGTTCTGTGACTGGTATCTTGAACTGGCAAAACCCGTTTTGCATGGAAAGATGGGGCAGGAATCAGACAAGAAATTGACCCAAAAGACCCTGATTGAGGTTCTGGAAACCATCCTGCGACTTGCACATCCATTCATTCCATATATCACCGAGGAAATCTTCCAACGCATTGCCCCCATTGTATATTCGGAGACAAGACCATCCATCATGCTTGAAAGATATCCTGAGTCTGATGCGACACTACAGGATCCGGAGGCTGAAGCAGAGATCGACTGGTTGCAGCAGTTTGTTCTTGCTGTTCGCAAGATTCGAAGTGGAATGGATATTCCTCCAGGAAAACCACTCAATATTATCCTTCATGGTGGTGATGAGGAAGATCGGAGAAGAGTGAAAGATTTTCAGACCTATCTGAAAAATCTGGCCAGGATTGAAGATTTGACTTGGCACCAGGGGCCAGAGGAGGATCTGCCAGAATCTGCAACGGGTCTTGTTGCAGATCTCAAGATTCTGATTCCAATGGCAGGTCTGATTGACAAGCAGGCAGAGATTGAGCGTCTCGAGAAGGAGATTGACAAACTGGATCAGCAGTTACAGCGGATAGAAAAAAAGCTGTCGAACGAGCAATTCCTTGCCAAGGCGCCGAAGGAAGTGGTCAGCAAGGAAAAAAGTAAAGCGGAAGAGATGGAGTCAGCGCGTACCCAGTTCATGAGCCAGTTGCAAAAGATCAGGGAAATCTGACCTTTACTTTTAGCCAGGCGGCCACAACATCTGTCGGCCACCCAGAAGATGCATATGCAGGTGAAAGACAGTTTGCCCGCCGTCCTGATTGCAATTCATCACAAGCCGGTAACCTTGTTGTTGAATTCCCTCGGAGGCGGCAATTCTTGCTGCCGCAAGCGTCATGTTGCCAATCAGTTCAGCATGAGAGGGATCCAGGGCGTTCAGGGTTTCTATATGCTGACTTGGAATGATGAGAATATGTGTGGGGGCTTGAGGATCAATGTCTCTGAAAGCAGTCATTTCATCATCCTGATAGATGATTTCCGCCGGTATTTCCCCTGAAGCGATCTTACAGAAAAGGCAAGCCATGATTTCTCTCCCGTATCGTCATATAATAATAGTAGCCTAACATATGATGAAGTGATTATGATCAGCTTTTTGCTGCAGAAAATGGTTGGTGTGTCCATTGTGTTACGATGAAGCTTGTTTTGTACGGTCTTTGGGAGGGGGTATCCTGCTGCTTTTGGCCAGTGGATGTGGGATTACACTGGCTCCACCTCCTGAACCGGTCGTTCAGGGCAAGACATCAACAGAGGAGATCCTTGAGACTTCGGAAGAGGAGGTCAGAAACTGCAGGCTTCTCGGAGTTGTCGAAAACAGTTCGATCCTTGGAAAGGGATTTGGGCTGGCGGGACTTGATGAAGCCAAGGAGACCGCCATCGATCGTGCGAGGACGTTGGGTGCCACCCATATCGTCTGGCTTGATGTGATTCAGAATGGTCGGGTTTCTCAGAGTGACGCAGGCTTCAATGACACCATTCTTGTCAATGGGGCCGCCTATTTTTGTGAGAAAGGCCAGCTTCAGAGCGTTACTGTGGAGGAAGAAGAGTCCGAGAATCGGTTCAGTTTTTCTGAAAAGGAGCTGCTTAAAAAGGACAGGTTCAAGGTCTATGAGTCACAAAACGAGAAGGATGCTACACACCTTCCCGAAACGATTCCAGACAAATCTTCTCTAGAAGAACTGCCTCCAGCCGATTTCGGGCAGGACAAGATCATTACCCCCGCTCCAAGCAGGGGGATTACCGTTGACAATGGCGTGGATCCCTTTGGACAATGAAAGCCGTTTTCACGGTCTTTCTTCCCATCTTTGACATCTTCGTGATTTTTGATCCATGGCACCGATAAGCTGTCTCATAGGAATCGGGCCCAGATGCTTGCCGACAGACAAGGTTTCACAAGGCTTGTTCTTTTTAGCAGTTAGTTAGATAGAGGCAGTATACAGACCGAGAAGGGCCATAATCACTACGCCTGCCAGGGTCGTTGAGACCGGTGGCCACACCCTGGGGTGCCTGGTGATCAGCATGTTTAACCCCATTCTGACACGTGAGACCTTGTTGGCCTTGGAAAGAAGGGGGAAAACGTGCTGCATGAGGGCAGCGATGGGAAAGAGCTGATTTTTTCCACCATGTTCGCCACTCTCCGAAAGAATAATGGTAATACCACCTGCAGAAATGGCTCGATCAGTGAAGCGCACTTCATTGGGATGAGCCATGACTGTCTTGCCAAGATGATCGCGTAACCAGATATTTTCTCCATCGGTACCAATCTCTCCATGTGAAGACTTCTGGCTAAGGACATAATATTCAGTCAAATGGGTCAGGATCAGCAAACCAACCATGAGAAGTAACAGCATGGATTCACTCAGGCCGGATTGCGTATAGCCCGAAAATATTGAAAAGCCGGCACACACCAGTATGGCTACCTTGATGATCAAGAAGATCTTTTCATTCCTGACCTGGTTTTTTCGTATGGGTCTGATCCACACAACATTTGGCAGATCAACCTCTTCGGATTCCTTTGAGTTGGAGTCTCTGACTGTTTTGTCTGGCCTCACAGATGAGGAGATACTAAGATCATGGCCAACAAGGTTCTGTGCCCAGGCCCGCAGTGCCAGTTTTTTGTATTTTTTTCTCACCATGGAAAGTGCCAGAACGACAAGTAACGACAGGCCGATCTCAACTATCAGGGCATGCGAAAGGGTCTGAAGAGATTTGTGTTGTTTTTCAGAGGCCGCCAGATGATTTTGAAACTCTATTCCTCCAAAGCTGCCAAGGATATTGCCATCATAATCGACTGACAGCAGGCTGTATTTCCCCTTCTTGAAAAGGGTGAAATACTGGTTCAGAGCGGAAAAACTGATTGGTTCATCCTTGTTCTGACTGCTGTCAGTTGTCTGGAAGCGCAGAAGATTGAGTACCTTGTTGGCATCAGCACGAATCCAGAACCGTCTGTCCGGGGTCTGACTGACATGATAGGGCCAGTGTTTCTCTGATGAGAGCAGAGCCGTGTCTCCAATCACCTTGTCCTGTTCCATAAGTGTCTGGTTGTCTGGCACGATCATCTCATCATTTTCAGATGCTACAGAGGTTTCAGGAAGATAACGACCCAGTTGTGCAAGAACCCGCTCGATAATTGGAGACTTCGTATCTGTTTTTTCGCTGCTACTGACGAAGGTGCCGTCAAAAGTGAATGTGTCGATATTTCCGGTTAAATCATCCCGGATATAAATGAGTTGATGTTCTGGGTCGATATCAAACGTAAAATCAGAGTAAAATATATCTTTCTTGTTGTTGTTTTTGCTTAGAAAATATTCGCATTTAGCAATCCAGGGGTGACATCTTTTCAGGGTTCCTTCATTCTGATCTGCAACAAGGATAAGATTTTCGGAAATCGCCCTGATTGCGGTGATTTTGCCACTGAACCCCAATGTTTTTATCGGCGTTTGAATGGCTATATTGCCCTGATCATCAAGGATAAAGAAGTTTGAACCCGTTGCCAGAAAGAAGACCCCAGAATCCGCCTGATCAATGGCCTGAACCCCTGATGTCAGTTCCTTTCGCTTTTCTACCCAGCCAAGAGAGATGAGCGACAAGATGACCCAGACAATGCCAATACCCACCGCAAGATTATACCAGTCAAGTTTTTTGCGTACTGTCATGGCTCAAATCCTCTGATCCGAGTTGTTCATAACGCAAAGATTAGGGGAAAAAAACCTGTTGGGTCAACGGTCAGAAGCGGTAATAAGCACAAGCGGTTAGGAACATGTGATAAAAGGAAGAGTAGGGTGAAGAATTGTCGGTAGAATATTCGTTACATCCTAGTCAAATTATTTCTGTTAATGCGGTTAATCATTTCTCTGAGCATATTGTTCGTCGTATGCCTTTCTGACACTTGGGCCAGTGAGTTTGCTTCGGCAAGCCGCGTAGAGGATGTCGCCGGTCAGAGTAATCCAGTTGTTCGGGATGGTGTGAGCGCATCCGATCATTCTTCCGGCAAGACAGCTTCCAATTCAGGGCAGGCAGTAATAACGGAGATTGCCGTATCGGATTCAGGTTCTCAAGCTGGAGAAAAGAATACATTGCTGGTCTGGGTTGTGGGCAGTGTTACTTTCCTCGCCTTTATGGGATTTCTATTTCTGATCCTGAAGGAGCGAATCCGTGCCTTTCGTCGATTTATGGGTTTGTTCTCGGGCTCTGGGGGGCTACCTGTCGTGAAATCTCTCTGTTCCAGGGCAATAAAAAAACTGTCTGTCAAAAATATCCTGAAACCAGGTGATAGAAGATATCATGCCTCAGAGAATCAGCCAGCAAAAACCGTGATCAAGCCCTTGCCACGTGTTCGTGATATCCCGAATGTAGGTGAAAATGACGCAGTCGGCTCGCCAGCGTCAGAACAGGATGCCATGGTGGATAGCAGTGAAGAATACAGGCATACGAGGCGGAATCGTAGAACAAATCCCCTGAAACCCTTGCGACAGGGCCCCTCTTCCTCATTGAAGACCTTTCAGGATCGACTACAGTATTCAAGAGAATCGAAATTGATGAAGAATGATGCACCACAGACCCCTGATGACAAGCTGCGCTCGCTTGAGGCTTCCCTGCGGGATCAGGAAAAAAAGGTTCGTGAGATCATGCGTAAACGTCAACAGAGAGAAAGGGCCTATCACCATGCAAAGAAGCAGAAGATAGAAGGTAGCCAACGGGATATCAACAGGTTTATTGAAAGACATCAGGAAGAGACTCGAGATCATAATGACAGGATTGATGTCAAATTGCAGCTTATGGAGAAAAAGCTGCAGGGACTGAAGAGCAAACAACGGGTTCAAAAACAGCGGGAAGCCCTGCTCGCTCGTCTGGAGCGCTATCAAAGCGAACTGACGGTCAAGGAGGCCGCCATTCGTCTGCAGCGTAATAAATTGAGTAATCCACTTATGTCTACCCCTGCGAATGATCAGAATTTCCAGCAATCAAGAATTGAAGAAGAGAATTTGCAGAAACTTTCTTCCCAGATTGAAGCCAAGAAGGCACAATTCGAAGATCTTTATGAAGAACTGTGTCAGGATGACTTGTTTTCGTCTTCAAGTCCTGAGCAGGCAGCCAAGATCTATGCAAATTGGCAAGAGGAACTTGATGACATGATGGAGCAGATTCGTAGTCATCGTATCGGATAATTTTAGAAATGATAACCGGAAAACCAGAATGGATGATCTGATCAAGAAAATCGAGGCCGAAATCGAGTCCCGTCTCAAGGTTCAACAGGAGAAACTTGAAAAGGAAAAACAGGCTTTGCTTGAGGAGAACAAGGCGCTGAAGGAGGAGATCAGAACGCTTCGCAGGAATGAGAATAACCTGCAGTCAGATTTCAAGAAACAAGAAGAAAAAATCATGGCCATGCAAGAGCAGTTGCAGGAACAAATTCTCGAAATGGCAGCCGCAAAGGAAAAGATGGAAGAGGACAGGATCAGGTTTCGTGAGACCAAAAAGGCTCAGGAGGCCAAGATTTCTGAATTGCAGGAACAGTTGCAGAGTCAGATTGAAGAGATTGCGACGGCGCAGGAGGCCCTGGAGCAGAAGAAGAGGGAGCAGGAAGCGGAAGTGGGCAAGATCAAGGAACAGGTTCTTGCCGAGCTGGAGGCG
>RFGN01000518.1 GCA_003696645.1 Gammaproteobacteria bacterium
GCGGGAGGAACAGGTGGCCATGTAATACCTGCTTTGACTATTGCTGAAGAAATGCAGGAAAAAGGAATTTCTACAGAATGGGTTGGTACGAAAGAAGGGATAGAGGCCAGATTGATTCCTGCTGCAGGTATTCCCATTCATTATGTCAATGCAAGAGGACTACGAGGAAAGGGAAGCTTTAACAGACTCATGTCAGGCATGGTATTTCTTTTTTCCATGATGAGTATCATTCGTATTTTTTTCCTTATCAGACCTTCACTTGTTTTGGGAATGGGGGGATATGTTTCCGGTGCTTGTGGGATTGTTGCCAGACTACTCAGGATTCCATTGGTGATTCATGAGCAGAATGCCATACCTGGGCTGACAAACCGCATTCTTGCAAAATTCTCGGACCGGGTTTTGACAGGGTACCCGGGGATATTTCCTGCCTTAAAAGACAAAGCTCGATATACAGGTAATCCTGTTCGTCGGGATATTGGAATGATACCGCCACCAGAGGTACGAATACCTTCCCATGAAGGGCCTGTCAGGATACTTGTCATGGGCGGGAGTCAGGGCTCGGCATGTCTCAACAAGATCCTTCCGGGAGCAATCAAGGCACTTTCAAGCAAACTGGATGTAAAGGTCGTTCATCAGACAGGAGAAAAGGATGAATTGCAGGTAAGAGAATATTACCTGGAGAATGGCTTGGATGCCGTAGCTGTAGCATTTATCGATGATATTGCCGAATACTATGCATGGGCAGATATTCTGATAGCAAGAAGCGGCGCGCTGACAGTTGCCGAGATCATGGCAGTCGGGATTGGTTCAATCCTGATTCCATATCCATATGCTGTCGATGATCATCAAAGGATCAATGCATTAGAGCTGGAAAAGGCAGGTGCCTGCCATCTCCTAGATGAAAAGTGTCTGCACGAAGACACTCTGTTGAGGCTTCTGTCTGATATGGATAGAGATCGTCTTACAGAAATGGCAGTTTCAGCATACAGGCTTGGAATGCCTGATGCGACGCGTCAAGTTGTTGAA
>RFGN01000519.1 GCA_003696645.1 Gammaproteobacteria bacterium
TGGATACGATCAGGGTTCAGGCGCTGCACCCAGCAACGGATTGCCGGGTCAACAGACTACAGGATCCGTGTCTTCATGGCCGTTCGGAAAATCATGGCTGGATGGTATCCAAAAGAGCTTCAAGTCCAGAGAAATGCTTGAGGCTTCTGTGATTATTCATCGTATCCAACGAGCTCCTACTCGTCTGGCATGGTTTATCGACGTGGGACGGACTAGGGGTGACAAGGCAATGGCTGCCTTGCAGAGGTTCCGCAATGAATTGAACCAGAAGCGCGGTCAAACTTTGAATCAGGCTGGAATGGACGCGACAAACACGGTTTACAACCCAATCTCGGCATTGGAAGACTATTACATCCCTGTGAGCATTGACCAGCGAGGGTCCAAAGTGGAAGTCCTTGAGGGGACGCCGTGGAACGAATTGCCCGACCTAGATTACTTCAACAGGAAGTTGTCATCTGGCCTCAGGGTGCCATTCGCATGGCTACAACCTGTTCAGGATCAGATTGTCCCAGCCAACGGCCGCCAAGATACGGCGACCGTGGAAGAGGTCGAGTTTTCTCGTTTTGTTTCCCGGATTCAAATGATGATCAATGACACACTTGACAAGGAGTTCAAACGATATTTGAGCATGAGGGGCGCCAGCTTCGACCCGGATTCATTTATCATTCGACTGAACCCGCCGGATGATTATGCAAGGTCCAAGGAACGCGCGATCCTGAATGATTCAATCGAGACTGCACGGGCTATGCTGGATATTCCGTTCATTTCTCGCAGGACCATCCTCAAGAAGGCTCTTGGATGGTCCGATGATGAAATTGCAGAGAACGAGGATCGTCTGCGTGAAGAAATGGGTCAGTCTCGACTCCCTGCGGCTCACCAGGAAGATATGGCTCCAGCAATAATGGGACCGAATGAGCATGGGACCATGCCAGAGGAGTTTGCTGAGGAACCGATGGAAATTGGCAACCTTGATATGGAGACGGAGGAAGAGATCTGATGGATGAAAAGAAGCTACCAAAACCGTTTTCCCCGACCGATTTCGTATCATCATTGCCGACTATGCGGAATGATCGGCTATTCATGGCTACCAGCAGGCTCCGTAATGAACCCCCATATGTGCTTACTCTGAAGCAAGTCAGGGATGCGCGCAAAAGGTTTGACCGTCTCCGCAAGAAGAAGGCCAAAAAGATGGATGAGATCAAGGGGATCTACTTCCAAGCTGGGGAGAGTAGCCCCTTTTAGAGTTCATTTTCCCGCGCCATACCTAAATAAAACAGAACAACATCTTTTCTGTTTAGGAGAATACTCACATGGCGCAGAAAAAGCATTTGACCATGACAGCAATCGTCAACAAGCTCTTCGAGGCCACCGATCTTTCGGCCGATGGAGAGCTCATCTTCATTTCTGAGGATGCCCGCAAAAGCATCGAGAAAGATCTGGACCGTTACTTTGTTCAGAGTGCAGCCCGAATTGTAGAATCTGAAGGGGATCCTGTCTTCGATTTCGAGGATGATGAGGACAAGTTTCTGGATCCTGCTTTCGATGAATACGATGATGATTTGGACGATGATCTCTTCGGCAACATGATCAAGGATATTGATGATGATATGGAAGTGAAGTCCGATCTCTACCGTGACAACTTCGATGGCCTTGACCTTGTAGATATGATGGATCTGCAAGAGGATACTGATGAAGATACCGATGTCGAAGATGGCGGCGATTTCGATGTCGAAGATGCCGAAGATATTGGGGATATCGAGGGGCTGGATCTTGATGATGCCGACGAAGCTGAAGTCGATTCTGATATGGAAGGCGATCCGCTCTTTGATTTCTCGGACTTGACTGATTTTGAAGCATCCGAAGGTGAATACCCGGAGATGTCTGATGAAGATATGGGCGACGAAGAAATGGTCGGCGACGAAGACATGGAGATGCCGGATGTAGCTGACGAGGACGAATACGAGGACGAGAGCGAGGCAGAAGCCTAAGCGAAGGAGCCATTCCAATGGTGGATATCAACTTGGATAGGAAACATCCCATGATGGAAACAACCACAACCGTGGAGGCCCCACATAACGTTCTCATTGAGCGAATCATGCCCGCAGAGTCGGAGCTCAAGGTTCTCCAAGAGGAAGAGCAATCCTTTGTCAAGGGGTTACCTCCGCAAAAATTCTTCTATCTGGAAGGGATTTTCCTTGAAGGCGAGGTCCGTAACGGGAATGGACGTATTTATCCTCGTAAGGAAATCGAGACAGCGGTCCAGGATCTCAAGGAGCGAATCCGCACATATGGCCCGGTTGCCGGTCAGCTGGATCACCCAAACCATCTATCATTTGATTTCCTGGAAATTGCAGTAGCCATCATTGATGTCTGGATGAATGGCAACAACGGCGAAGGGAAGATGAGGGTTATCCCCGAAGGTCGCGGAAAGATTGTGGAAGGCGCTCTCAAGGCAGGTATCCGAGTTGGCGTGTCGAGCCGTGGTCAGGGTGATGTGGATGATAATGGTGTCGTGTCAAACTACAAGATTATCACCATTGATGTTGTTCTGAATCCTTCTGCCCCGCACGCATATCCCACCGCAACACTCGCCGAAAGCATGAGCCGCTATGACCCAAGAAACGAGCTGGTAAAACTGGCGGATGCAACTCTGCACGACAAATCAGCAGAAAAACATTTCGAGATTGCCATGAGGCAGTTTCTGACGAGATTGAACGAACATCATCCTGAACTTTGGAGGAAAAAATAATGACCGAGACGAAACTGGAAAAATTCGTTGAGGGTCTTCCTCTCGATGCCAAGGTAAAGAAGGAACTCATGGAATCGCTCCATGAAACCATCAAAAGCATCAAGGAAGCCAACGAAGCAGATCTTCGAAAGGAGTTCGCAGAAAAATACGATAACGACATGAAGACACTCAAAGAGGGTGTTGCTGAGCTCATGGAAGCAAAGATCACCGCTATCGAGAATGAGCTCAAAGAAACGAAGGCTCAGCACGCTCGTGACAAGGTGAGCATGGCAAAGCGCCTTGCTGAATCTCAGAAGAAGATGGAGGCTGATTACAAACGCAAGCGCGCCCTACTGGAATCGACCTATCGTCGTCAGAAAGAGCAGGTTCGCCGTCGTCTTGCTGAGGAATTGGAAGCCAACAAGAAAACGGTTGTGTCTGCCATCGCCGAGGTAAAGGCACGCGGCGCTGAGGAGCGCAAGAAGCTCGTCAAGCGTGCCGCAACTATCGTTGAAAAGGTGGTTACAGATCATCTGCGTGCTTCCATCGAGCCTCTCATGGAAGATATCCAAGCAGCTCGCAAGAAGAAGTTTGGCATGGAGCTATATGAGGCTTTCGAGAAGGCATACGTTTCAGCCTTCCTTCAGCGCAATGACCCGGTTCGCAAGATGATTGCTGAATCGAACCGTGAGAAGGTTGCTCTTGCAAAGCAGCTTAATGAAGCCAAGAAGGAGCACGAGAAGGCCATCATGGAAGCAAAGATGGCCAATAAGAAAGCCAAGCAGATCCGGGAGAAAGCTCTGCGGGAAGCCAAGATGGCAACCTTGTTGTCAAAGCTACCCACGGAAACTGCTCGTCGTTCCATGAAGGTTGTTCTGGAGTCCGTGGCAACCGAGAAACTGGACGAGGTATTCCATGCTAACAAACCTCACATTATTCGTGAGGATGCTACCAAGTCTCGTCGTCGGGCCACACTGACAGAAAGCGAGAAGCCAGCAAAGATCAAGAAAGTTGGCTTTGAGAGCGACCAGGACATTGACTTGGAAAATGACAAGGACATCATCGAGTTGCGCAAGAGGATTGGCGTAGTCAAATAACACAGTTTTCCATGATTGTCGGTAAATACTACCGACATCATCCACTGGAATACACTAATTCAAGGAGACAAGAAAATGAAAGATAAAAAATGGGAGATGATGAAAGAGGTTCTTTGCGAGGGTCTGGATCCTCGTAAGGCTCACATGATGCGGGTTTTCGCTGAGAACGCTCGCAAGGAGATGGCCAAGCACGAGCGGATTCGTCAGGCTAATGGGCAGTTCCTCATGGAGAATGCTGCTCCGGGTTCAACCTCGGTTTCGAACATTGCTACTCTGAACAAGGTAATCCTTCCGGTTATTCGCCGTGTTCTTCCGACCACCTTTACGTCGGAGATTGTCGGTGTTCAGCCGCTGGAAGCTCCTACTGGCCAAATCGTGACCATGCGCATGGTGTATGCCAATAGCGCTGCTGGTGCTCAGGCTGGTGAAGAAGCAATGGCACCGCTGCACATCAAGCGCCTGCTTGCTTCGTTCTCGGGTAACGAAGTTGAGTCGGCCCCTGCTGGCGGCGATATTGCCAAACTTGAGGGTGTCCGTGGTAACAGCTACAAGCTCGAAATCATCCGCAAGGAAGTGACTGCAAAAGAGCGTAAGCTGTCAAGCAGCTGGACCCTTGAGGCTGCTGCTGCTGCCAACAGCCTTTACAATGTGGACCTTGAGTCGGAAACCGTGGCAATGCTTTCGCAGGCAGTTGCCGTTGAGACTGACCAAGAGATTATCCGCACTATTCGCCGTGTTGCTGGGACTCCTACTCCTGCTAATACGTTCGATCAGGCCATTACTACGGGCCAACCAATCGCGGTTGTGGATCAACACGCTGTTCTTGCTACTCTTATGCACCGTGCTGCCA
>RFGN01000520.1 GCA_003696645.1 Gammaproteobacteria bacterium
TACACATCATTGTTGCCCTTCATAAGCCCCCTGTCTCGGAAGCATTCTCCAAAAAGCCAATCGGCTTAGCTGGAATTCCAGCTACTATTGCACCTGATGGTACATCTCCCTTTACGAGGGATCCTGCGGCAACAACAGCATTATCTCCGATTTTACAGGGCCCAAGAACTATAGCATTCGATGCAATCCAGACACCTTTGCCAATTATGATATCGTTCCCTTCCTTAGGAAAGACAGAAAGCCTTTCCTCGCCAATCAGCCTATAGTCATGAGTCCCCGTTAAAATAGATACATTATGTCCCGTAAACGCATACTCCCCCACTTCAATTCGCCCAGATGAAGTATTAAACAAGGTATTAACCATTTGGGCCGTTGGAGCAATTTTCAGCCTCTGGGGATCTCCCCATACTCTTATTTCCTCGTTGATAATTGAATGGACTGCGGAGCCAATAATTTTTCGTATCAAATACTGAAACAACCTTCGCAAACATCCTCCCCTGAACAAAGATTAAGGCATTAATGAATGGGCATACAAATCAGCATCCTCTTAATCGATCGACATCAGACGAAACCATTTCCTTCACCATTGAATCCAAGCTATGCTGTCGCTCCCAACCGAGATTTGATTCAGCTTTATTTGGATTTCCTAGCAAAAGGTCAACTTCTGCCGGACGAAAGAAATCGGGGTTAACATCAACTCGGACAGTGCCAGAATCATCCCTTCCAACCTCATCGAGCCCCGATCCTTCCCAATGGATATTGATATCTACCGATGCAAATGCTGCTTCCACAAATTCACGTACAGCATGGGTTTCTCCAGTAGCCACAACATAATCACCGGGCTCGTCCTGTTGCAACATGAGCCACATGGCGCGAACATAATCCTCTGCATGACCCCAGTCTCGCTTGGCATTCAGGTTACCAAGCGAGACCTTCTCCTGAAGGCCCAGTTTAATACGCGCCACGGCATCCGTGATCTTTCTGGTAACAAATTCAATACCGCGAAGCGGGGATTCATGATTGAATAGAATTCCCGAGCAAGTAAACATACCGTACGATTCACGATAATTTACAGTCATCCAATGAGCACAGAGTTTCGCGACCCCATAGGGGCTTCTGGGATAAAAAGGGGTCGTTTCAGACTGCGGAGTCTCCAACACCTTGCCAAACATCTCACTGGTGGAAGCCTGGTAAAAACGAATACTGCGGTCGGTATCCCGGATGGCCTCCAACATGTGCAGCGGACCCATCGCATCGACCTGCGCCGTCAGAACTGGCTGCTGAAACGATGTACCAACAAAGCTCTGTGCAGCTAGATTGTATACCTCATCAGGTCTAATTTCTCGAATCAGCCTCGACAGGGATCCCGCATCGAGAAGATCGCCCTCAACGAGCTTCAGATTCTTATGAGAATAAATCCCAAGTTCCATCAAGCGCCAGTGATTCTCCGTACTCGACCGACGCTCCATCCCGAAAACCGTGTATCCCTGATCCAGTAGAAGCTTGGACAAATACGCTCCATCCTGGCCAGTCACACCGGTAACCAAAGCTTTTTTCATATATTCATCTCCCATACTTATCTTCAAATCTTTCAATATCGTCCTCGCCGAGATAATCGCCCACCTGTACCTCGATCATCTGCAGCGGAATTTTTCCCCGGTTCTCCAGCCGGTGTCGCTCCCCGATCGGGATGTAGGTGCTCTCATTCTTCGCCACCGTATACACCCGGTCCCCGCAGGTCACCGTCGCCGTGCCCGACACCACTACCCAGTGCTCGGAGCGATGCTGGTGCGACTGCAGGCTCAGCGATGCCCCGGGCTTCACCTCGATGCGCTTGAGCTTGTAGCCCCGCTCATGCTCCTCCAGCACCGTGTAGCTGCCCCAAGGCCGCAGAACCGTCAGATGTTCATGATGCTCCGACCCATTGGCTTGTTTCAGCCGATCCACGATCTCGCGCACCCGCTGACTCTGGCCGCGCGGGCAGAGCAGAATCGCATCCGGGGTTTCCACGGCGATGATGTCCTTCAGGCCCACCGCCGCAATCAGGCGCGACTGGCTGCGCAGCAGTGAGCCCTCGCAATCGATGGCAATCACATGCCCATAGATAGCGTTGTCGCCGGCATCCTTCCCGGAGATGTCGTACACGGCATCCCAGCTGCCGACATCGGACCACCCCATCGAGACCGGCACCATGCTCACCTTTTCGGACTTCTCCAGCACCGCGTAGTCAATGGAGATATCCAGCATCTCGGCAAACTGATGGCGCACCACCTCCTGCCAGTCTTCACCAGCCTGCCAGCGCGATCGCATGCGATCTAGCACCTCGTAGATTTCTGGCTGATGCCTCTCGATCTCATCCAGAATCACCGACGCCTTCCAGACGAACATGCCGGAATTCCAGAAATAGTGGCCATCCTCGACGAATGCCCGGGCCGTGGCCAGATCCGGCTTTTCGGTGAAACGCGTCACCGGCCGGACCGGATCGCCATCCGACCCCTCGGCCTGGATGTAGCCAAATCCGGTATCCGGATGCTCGGGCACGATGCCGAAGGTCACCAGCCCGCCCTTCTCGGCCGCAGCCACCGCATGCTCAAGCGCCTCATGGAAGGCCGGGACATCCTGGATGATATGGTCCGCCGGAAGCACCAGCATCATCGGATCCTCGCCACCCTCGCGAAACAGGGCAGCGGCCAAGGCAATCGCCGGGGCGGTATTGCGACCGCAGGGCTCCAGAATCTTGTGCAGATGCGCCAGCTCGGAAAAGGCCTCGCCGGATGCATGCGCCTCGTTCGTGACCACCCACACATCGTCCGGCTCAATCAGAGGTGACAACCTCGAAATCGTGGCTGCCAGCAAGGATTCCTCCCCGTCCAGCTTCAGAAACTGCTTCGGCAGCTGTTGCCGGGACATCGGCCAGAGGCGCGTGCCGGATCCTCCGGCTAAAACCACTCCCTTTAGCAAAGGCTTATCTACTGTCATGGGCACTTTCTCCAACGGATTCAACTTCTCTGCGTAAAGCTTTATATTCAGCCTCAACGCGCCGAAAGAACTGCATCGTCACGCGCGCCTTCTCCTCGATGCCGCGCGGCGTCAGAAGATAGGCATAGGCCCGCTTGTTGTCGCTGCGCCGGAAGTTGTCGACCTTCACGAAGCCCTTGGCGATAAACGCCTTCAGACAGTAGTTGACCTTGCCCAGGCTCAGGCCCAGCTCTCTGGCAAGCTCGCGCTGGCTGATCTCGGGATTTTCCTCGATCAGCTTCATCACACGGTAATGCAACGCCACCTTTGAATCATTTTGCATGGAGGGGTTATGTTCAATATTTGAACGCCACTTGCAAGTGAAAACTACGGCGAGCCAATGAACCAAGACACGGTCTTGCGAATACCAGTCTCGAAGGTTTCGGCGGGCCTCCAGCCAAGCTCCTCGTTCATCCTCGTTGCATCGATCGCATAGCGCCAATCATGGCCCGGACGGTCCTTCACGAAGGTAATCAGCTCCTCGTGCGGGGCATGCTTAGGCCGATGCTCATCCATAAGCTTGCAGATCAGGCGGCATATGTCGATATTACGCCACTCGTTGATGCCACCGATGTTGTAGCACTCGCCCAGTCGGCCCTTGCGGATCACCGCATCGATGCCCGAGCAGTGATCTTCGACATAAAGCCAGTCGCGAATGTTCGTGCCATCGCCATAGACCGGAATCGGCTTTTGCTCCAGACACGAGCGGATCACGGTCGGGATGAACTTCTCCGCATGCTGGTACGGCCCGTAGTTGTTCGAGCAGTTCGTCGTCGTCACCGGCAACCCATAGGTATGGAAATAGGCGCGCACCAGATGATCGGAGCCGGCCTTCGAGGCCGAATAGGGCGAGTTCGGCGCATAGGGCGTCGTTTCGGTGAACGCCGGGTCATCCGGCCCCAGCGTGCCGTAGACCTCATCGGTGGAGATATGATGGAAGCGGCAATTATTCGCACCCCAGCCTTTTTCATGCTGCCAGTAGTTCCGCGCCGCATCGAGCAGCGTGAATGTGCCCATCACGTTCGTCCTGACGAAAATCTCCGGGCCAGCAATGGAGTTGTCCACGTGCGATTCGGCCGCAAAATGCACGATCGTATCGATCTCATGCTCGCGCAGCAGACGCTCGACAAGCTCACGATCGCAGATATCGCCGTGCACGAAAACATGCCGCGA
>RFGN01000521.1 GCA_003696645.1 Gammaproteobacteria bacterium
TAGATGAAATAGCCATCTGTTTCGAGGTCAGAGAAAAGGAATGGATCGGGGTCGTTCTGGTAGAATTTCTTGTCAAATTTCGAATTGGCGCTAATCAGTATTCGCTCGAATTGCGCAATGGCTTTGGCAGCCAGGTCCCGGGTGATCTCTTTGCTGTTTTTGATGCCGAATGCTTCCCGGAATTTTTTCTGGTACATCGGATGACGCCGAAGTTTCTCTTCCACATTGTCCCAGCTCTCAGCCATTTCAATGGGATTCTCCACAGGCTGAAGGGCCTGATCCTCCAGGCTGGCCGCTCGGCCATCCCAAAACAGGCCGTTCTCAAAAAATGCAGCATTGATGATGGCCATTGCACTGCGGGTGCCCACCTGTCCTCCAACACCCGTACTGAAGGCTTCTCCGTCGGTAAAACTGAATTTCGGATCGTGGCAGCTGGCGCAAGAGATGGTACTGTCCACCGACAAAATCGGGTCGAAAAACAGGTGCCTGCCCAGGTCAATGCCCTGCTCTGTTAGTGGATTGTCAGCAGGAATATTCATAGAAGGGAAGCCCGGCGGCAGTTCCAACTGGTAAGATGTAGGGCTATAAGGAATGTCAGTCAGGTCAACCCCGTCTGCCGGCGGCTGCGGTCCGTCATCATCTTTACAGGCTGGCACCAAAGCCATTGCGACGAAAAAGAGCAAAAAGTAGTGCTTCATGTTTTTAATGGTTGGTCAGGAGGGTTGTGGAGATTATGAGGATTTGAGGATTTGAGGATTTGAGGAACTGAGCTAAACCCTCCATAATCCTTCATAATCCTTCATAATCCTCCATAATCCTCCATAATCCTCCATAATCCTCAATAATCCTCAATTCAAAGAAAGTGCCTTCACAAAGTTACCCATGATTTGCTTTGCCAGGGTCAGGTCGTTGGGATTGTGGGTGTAGAGTTTGGTGGGGTCGGAGAAATCGTGCATGCCGCTGTCGTGGTTGTAAAGTTGCAGCCAGTCCACAGAAAAGTTCAGGTCAAGGGTTTCGTTGGCTACCACTTCAATGGGTTTGTTGAA
>RFGN01000522.1 GCA_003696645.1 Gammaproteobacteria bacterium
AGTCAATACTAAGTGGTTAAGGACAACCCAAGTCAGCTGCTTAAGTTGGCTTTTTTAATCAAATCTCATTCATAGAATTCCTTGTTATTTACTTAACGTTTATCCCAATTGCCAATAGGTACAAAATTCCGAACCATGAATGCGAGAATATACTTCTGCCTGCTTTTTTGTTTTGTTTATATTTCTTGCAATATATGTTCTTTTTTTGGTGCCAATGATTTAGGAAATAAGTTTGTGCTACTTGAAGGTGATCGTGATAGCGATCGGGTAATTGTCTTTTGCACTACGCCAAGTGGTTGTTGTGATGCTGGAATACCTGTCGTTCCATCAAGAGCGATGAATTATGGAAAAGAATATGTTGTGGCTGCGAGTTTTGATGAGCGGTGGATTGTTGCTAGGACTCAAATCCTCAATAGTGAAAGAGAGGCTTTTTGGATAGTTGATAAGAATTTTGAGTTGGATATTGAAAATTGTGACAAAATAAATTGTGATAGCATCATACAGGCTCACGTTTCAGGTCCGTTGGATTTCAATAGCCTTCAAGAAAGAAAAAGGGAGTTGGGAATAGGATTTAAAATTGAGTCACGGTGAGATGGTTTACAAGTTGCTTCTCTGAGGCTTACGGTGACGGCATAAAAGTTTGCAGACAGCTGGTAACGCCGATCTCCCGATCGCCATGTTTCCCGAAGGAGAACATCCTGATGCAAGGCTGTACCATGTGCTACACTTAAATAATTCGAATCCCATAATTCAGGCCGCAACCTAAAGTTGCAACCTGAACCCCTCTCAACTTCTCTCAACTTCTCTCAACCCGCCGCCGCCGGTACTTACCTTGCCAAAAGCCCATTGAAGTCGGGCAGCACGCCACTTCATTTTCACCAACGAACAAAGCACCTGCCACCCGTTACGAGTCACGAGTTACGAGTCACGAGTCACGGGTCACGAGTTACGAGTCACGGGTCACGAGTCACGGGTCACGCACCCACCCTCTCAAACCTCGCCGTAAAGTGCCGCAGGAAGGGCGGTTCGTAGGTGATGCGGAAGCCCCGGACCTGATCCTTGCCGGCGAGCAGCATTTCAAAGGTTTCCACAACATAGTCGATGTGGCTTTGGGTATAGACCCTGCGGGGGATGGCCAGGCGGACCAGTTCCATGGGGGCGGGGACGAGCTTGCCGTTTTCGTCGTATTTGCCGAACATGACGGAGCCGATTTCGCAGCAGCGGATGCCGCCTTTGAGGTAGAGTTCACAGGCCAGGGCCTGACCGGGGTATTCTTCGACGGGGATGTGCGGGTAAAACTCCCGGGCATCGACATAAACGGCGTGGCCACCGACGGGGCGAATGACGGGTATGCCCATCTCGATGAGCTTTTTTCCGAGGTAGGCCGTGCTGTGGATGCGGTAGTTGAGGTAGTCGGGGTCGAAGACTTCTTCGAGGCCGGTGGCGATGGCCTCCATGTCGCGGCCCGAGAGGCCCCCGTAAGTGGCGAAACCTTCGGTGATGATGAGGACGGTGCGGCACTGGATGGCCAGCTCGAGGTCTTTGAGGGCCAGGAATCCACCCATGTTGACTAAGGCGTCTTTTTTTGCGCTCATTACGCAGCCGTCGGCCAGGGAGAACATTTCCTGGGCAATCTCCCGGTAGGTCTTGTTCTCGTAGCCCTTTTCCCAGTGTTTGATGTACCAGGAATTTTCGGCGATGCGGCAG
>RFGN01000523.1 GCA_003696645.1 Gammaproteobacteria bacterium
TACAATTCATTGCGGCCTCAGATTCCATTGCCATTCGGATAAGCCCCTCTGACTGTCAGGGCTTGAACGGGCAGTTCGGGATGCAGGGAGCCATTTATGATGGTTGCGGAGGCGTGGCGCTCGCCACCCATTGCAATTGCAACACTTCGGATTTCATTCTTGCTTCCGGAAACTTTACAGTTGGTGCGACCTATGTAATGGTGCTGGATGGTTGTGCCGGGGATGTATGTGCCTATGAAATGGAGGTGATTTACGGCAGTACTTCTGTGGATGTCAATTCTCTTCCACCGGTAGGGCAGATTATTGGTGAAGAATATACTTGCATCGATGCACAGCCGGTGTATTCTGTAGAAAACTATGTTGCAGGTGTTGATTATTTCTGGTCCATAAGTCCTCCACCTGTTGGTGTCATCGACTCCACTTTTCAGGGCTCAGCGGTGGTCAATTGGACGACAGCAGGCCAATTCCAGCTTTGTGTACAGGCTTTCAACGCTTGTATTTTAAATACGGAAACCGTATGTAAGGATATTTTGGTCACAAATGGGCCTGTAATTGACAGTACATATATCAGTTTGTGCCAGGGGCAATGTTTCGACCTTCCCAATGGGCAAACTGTTTGTGAAGAGGGCGTCTATGAGGTGTCGCTGGAGCACATTGAGAGCTGCGACACCTTTAAGACTTACATTGTCACGGTCAGCGACGCACCTGTTACCTACCTTCCCGAACAGGTTTCTTGCGGAGACCACCTCACATTTTGCAACGAGCTCATCGATTCCAGCGGGTCTTATCAGGTCAACTGCCAGACATCGCTTGGTTGTGACAGCCTCGTTTCGTTCGAACTGACCCTGTTGAATCCCATCGCCACCATCCAGGAACCCGGCAACCTCTGCCTGCCCGGCGTGCTGCTGGATGGTACCGCTTCGCAATTTTCCGAAGGGAATGGCATCAGCCGCCAGGTAAGTTGGGAGGGGCCGCCGGGTGGACTCGTCCCCGGAGTGGACAGCCTGACGGCTACGGCCATTTTGCCGGGTACTTATTGCCTCACCGTTTACGAAGAAAAAAACGGCCAGAGCTGCCAGCACACGGACTGTGTGGAGGTGAAAACGATACCCATCGGCATTCCGGATTCGGTTCAGTTGTGCCAGGGAGAATACCTTCCGATCAATCTGAGTTCTGACGCCTATGTTTCATACTTATGGAGCACTGGCGATACCACCAGCGCCATCGATGTAACCTCCTCTGGTGTTTATTCGGTGCAGACCGTGGATACGGCAGGCTGCATCCATTCCGCCACCATCGAGGTCATCATTTCCAATGATCTTTACACCGGCTTGCCTGATACGGCGAGCTTTTGTGAAGACGGGTATATCTATGTTCAGGCTGCCAAAGGATTTTCTCATTACCTCTGGGATGGCCAATTTGAA
>RFGN01000524.1 GCA_003696645.1 Gammaproteobacteria bacterium
GCCATTTATGCAGGTTGTGGAGGGGAAGCCCTGGCTACTCAGTGCAACTGCACAACCAATGATTTCATTTTAGCCTCAGGGAATTTCGAAGTAGGAGCGACCTATGTAATGGTGCTGGATGGTTGCGCCGGGGATGTATGTGCCTATGAAATGGAGGTGATTTATGGCAGTACAAATGCCAATGAGGTTACAATTCCGCCTATCGGACAGATTTTGGGGGAGGAACATACTTGCCTGGATGTACTTCCATTGTATGAAGTTGAAAATTACGTTCCAGGCATTGATTACACCTGGTTCATCAATCCACCATCAGCAGGTCAGGTCGGAACGTTCACTCCCGAAGGAACCACCACGGTGCACTGGACATCTGAAGGTCAATTTCAGGTATGTGTTATGGCATCGAATGCTTGTTTTTCCAATCCGGTACCTGTTTGCAAAGATGTCTTTGTCACGAGTGGACCAGTTAAAGACAGTACTTATGTCAGTTTGTGCCAGGGCCAATGTATTGACCTTCCTGATGGCCAAACTGTTTGCGATGAGGGTGTATATGATGTATTTATGGTTGACATTTACAATTGTGATACATTGAGAACTTACATCGTTTCGGTAAACGACGCTCCTGTTACCATCCTCCCTGAGCAGATCGTTTGCGGAGACCAGTTTGTATTTTGCAACGAGCTCATCGATTCCAGCGGGTCTTATCAGGTCAACTGCCAGACATCGCTTGGTTGTGACAGCCTCGTTTTGTTCGAGCTGACCCTGTTGAATCCCATCGCCACCATTCAGGAACCCGGCAACCTCTGCCTGCCCGGCGTGCTGCTGGATGGCTCTGCTTCGCAATTTTCCGAGGGGAATGGCATCGGCCGGCAGGTAAGTTGGGAGGGGCCGCCGGGTGGACTCGTCCCCGGAACGGACAGCCTGACGGCTACGGCCATTTTGCCGGGTACTTATTGCCTCACTGTTTACGAAGAAAAAAACGGCCTGAGCTGCCAGCACACGGACTGTGTGGAGGTGGAAACGATACCCATCGGCATTCCGGATTCGGTTCAGTTGTGTCAGGGAGAATACCTCCCTATCAATCTCAGTCCAAGCACTTACACTTCATTCTTGTGGAGCACGGGCGACACCACCCACGCAATCGATATCACCTCGACAGGCGTGTATTCGGTGCAGGCCGTGGATACGGCCGGCTGTATCCATTCCGCCACCGTCGAGGTCATCATTTCCAATGAGCTCTCTACCGGCTTGCCTGATACGGCGAGCTTTTGTGAAGACGGGTATATCTATGTTCAGGCTGCCAAAGGATTTTCTCATTACCTCTGGGATGGCCAATTTGAA
>RFGN01000525.1 GCA_003696645.1 Gammaproteobacteria bacterium
CCGGATGCACCAATGAATACATATTCTTGCAGATCAGGATTCCAGAAAACATCGTACAGGGTATTGCCCGTGGTAGGAACGATCTTCCAGGTCTGACCATCAGCACTAAAGATGATTCTTCCATTATCCCCAACAGCGACATATTGCTGATGTGTTCCGCTCCAGGTCACGCCATACAAATTATCGGTGATGACCGGGTTGATCGTACTCCAGGTAACCCCATCAGGGCTGTATACAATAAGCCCCCCTGTCCCTACAAGCACATAATCGTTGGCACCATGGGCAAAATCTCGGAGTTCATCCTGTCCGATCAGGGGATTCACAGCCTGCCAGGAGGGCCCGGCAAATGAGAAACAGGAACCAAAAGCAATAAAGAGGAAGAACAGGGTTCTGAACAGAACTTTCACAGTATCAAACAGCCGTATCCGATAATCCGTATAGTGTACAGGTCAAACTTTAATCCTGACTTAATCTTGAGGCATGACATGAACGGCCCGGAGCTGGACAGTGTTATACAAGATGAAGGCTAATAGGTTCTTATCTGGCCCGACAAGATTCCCTGAATCTGTACTCGATCCGGAGAATAGATCTGATTGGGAACGTTATCATTCTCCGCTCTGAGCTCAATTTGACCATCTTGCCGATAGTGCAGTCGTTTCAATGTGGCAGCAGACCCGTCAATCAGGGCCACGACCACTTGACCTTCTTGTGCGGAATCTGCCTTTTTGATGATCACAATATCACCATCCATAATCCCCATATTGATCATTGAGTCTCCACGCACCTCAAGAGAATACAGATCCGGTCCATTGAACATGACTCCAATATCAAGGAATTCCTGGTCAGGAATGGCTTCAATCGGACTCCCGGCTGCAATTCGACCAATCAGCGGGATAGAACCTTGACGGCCAATCCTGGCAAACTGTTCTGTCAATTTCAGGCCCCTTGATTTCCCGGGAAAATGTTCCAGATAGCCTTCATTCACCAGCGCCTGAATATAGCGATGAACCACGCCTCGCGAGCGAATTTGCAAGGCATTGGCAATCTCTACTAGCTTTGGCGCATAACCATGTTGTGCAAAGTAATTGCCGATAAATTCCAGGACCTGCCTTTGCCTGTCAGTCAGCATGATCAGAACACCATTACAATCAGTACACTCAATAGAAAAAGATACAGAAGACTGTTTCGAATACCATGTGGTGTGGAATCCAGTTCATAACGGATCATACTCTGTCTGTGACGTGTATGGAAATCATAATTGACTTGGTATTTCATTGTACTCTCCTTTGTTCTCATAATGTTTTCATCGATAATAGAGAACTTTTTGAGAACATTCAAGATTTTTCCGATGCCACCCCATATTTTTATTCTTGTTTCACTACAATAGGCAGAAGCTTAAACAGATTTTTTCTTTATGAAACACCTCATCCTGGCAGCGACCATATTTCTGTCACCCTTCTTCAACCTGCATGCCGCCAAACTGACGGCAAGTGTAGATAAAAGGACTCTGACCAGGGATGATTTTCTGACCCTTACACTGACCCTGACAAATAGCGATATACGTCTTCGTGCGGAAGGTATTGACCCAAATATCGATCTGACGCGACTTGCCAGAGAATTCGATGTTGGTCAGCCAGAATCTCATTTTCGATATCGTACAGAACGCACCCATGGACGCACTACTTCGACGCTGAAGGTCCCGCTATTTCCCAGGACAACCGGACGTCTGCGGATTCCAGGTTTTCACCTGGAAGGTCTGTCAACAAGACCCATTGATATTCATGTCCTGCCGGTTCCTGCAAACCCCACACCTGAGCTGTTTGTAAAAACGGGGATATCCCAAGACAGTATCTGGATAAAACAAAGTGTCGAGATCTATCTGGATTTCTACTACCGAAAGGCAATTCGTTCTGCGAAACTCGGAGGCGATCTTGATGCAGAACCTCTTCAGCTTTTGATACAAAGATTGCCTGACAGCAGTCGAACAGAACTCTATCATGGCATGTCCTATCAGGTGATTCGTCGCGCCTGGTCAGTAACGCCCACGATGAAACAATCCTATACCTTTTTTGTACCGGACTTGTGGGTCGAAACCGAAGATGGAGAGAAAAGGCGATTTCCTGTTGAGACGCTGACCTTGTCCGTCAAGGCTACCAAGACCAGTACACTACTACCGGTCATTACTGACATGCCGGTTATCAATGTCGAGGCCCCAGATTCGTTTGCTCCAGGAACCCCCCTGTCCTGGCGCTATGTCATCACTGCCAGGACACACCCGGCAAACCTCCCGGAGGTCTTGGCACTACCTGAAACACTTGGTGGTGCGCGCCTGTTTTTCAGTCCACCAGTAAAAAAGGTCGAATATGTCAATGGGGTCCCTGTTACTCAGGCGACCTATGAAGTATCCATGCTGCCCCAATCAGAATCAGACATCCGACTTCCTGCCGTCAAACTACCTTACATCGATGCTGCAAGTGGAAAACAACTCGAGATTCTCGCACAGGAAAGGACCGTACGAGTCAACGTGGACAGTAACAGGCCTCTCCCCCAGGATCCTGTAGCCACCGCCGAGAAAAGCAGCAAGCTTCCTCAGCCCGCCCATACCGGATCAGACAATGCACCAGCCTGGAAGATAACCAGCATGGTTATGGCCATATTATGGCTTTTAACGGTTTCGGCCTGGATAAGGTGGGAGAAAAAACGGTCACAGGACATTCATAAACCTGATCATCCGCATCAGTCATCCAATCCAACCCTACAGAAGCTGCTGAAAATGCTCAACTCCAGGACTGTCGAAGAAGGGCTCTTCATGCTACAGAAACAGGGTCCAATTGATGCCGATATTGTCAAGCATGCGCGTAACATCCAGCGGGCCTGTTACAGCAATTTGTCCGTATCTCCCCATGAGCTGGAAAAAGCGCTTGCGGCCTTTCAGGATTTATTGCGCAAACAACAGAGACCTTCCCGGGAAGAATCCTGGCAACATCATCTTATGAGGGAATATCAGAAACAAAAAACCCGATGATTGGGCATCGGGCTGAAGGGGAAATGTACGGATGGCAAACGTAAATCTATGGTGCTATTAGACGCCGTCAACCTTAAACCCGTCTTAATGAACGGATCTTTTC
>RFGN01000526.1 GCA_003696645.1 Gammaproteobacteria bacterium
GGAATCGCAGGCACCCGCAGGCCTGCAACGGCAGGCCCGATAGGCCCGACACAAAGCGGACAACTCATGTGCTACAAAACCGGACAGGTCTATTTGTTGTTAACAGGTCGGATTTTGGGGCTTGACAAGCGAATTGAAAGGTTGTCAAATCATCGACATCTATCTATGGTGGGATCAGGAGGTGATTGATGAAAAAAATCATTGCGATGGTGTCGATATTTATGGTATCAGCCATGGGCGATGCATCGGCACAGGTGATCAGCTCGACATCCGGTAATGGCGATATTCGGTTATCATGGAAGGCGGGGCCAGACATGTCGCTTATGGTGGATGTGAATGGCGATGGTCGCTCTAATTATGCGTATCCAGAATTGGTAAAAAGTGGCCAGCCTCTCTTTGGGCCTGCCGATAAGAAAGGAATGTCCCGTTTAACATTGTCTGAGTGGAACAGGGATGTTGTCAAAGATGGTCAGACCGGCCGACTGTTGTATAAGACTCCCACGTTCATGCACGTCCTTCAATTTGACGTTTATAACCCTCCCAATCCCGGCCCAAATCAAGGGTTTCAGGGTGGGTCTACGTCTGAGGCTTATGGGATTTTTACTGTTGGCAAAGGCCGGTTTGTCGCGGATATGAGGGGAGCGGATGGATCATGGGGGGCTATGACTCCTTTCTACCCTTATGTGCGCGGGTCGAAATATATTGATGGCACCATGAGTGTGGCCATTCTGAATGCGAAGACCGGGAAATTGGTCAAACATTTCGTTGTACAGTCGAATCCAAATTGGTCGCTTGATATTTATATGAGCGGGTTTGCAGACGTCAATGGCATAACCCGTTTCGTGGAGGTTTTCCATTTAAGACCATCAAAGGCGCAATTGAATCAGGTGCCAGCGCCAGGGAAGCCAATAATCACTAAAGGTACGGAATGGATTCGGATATGGAACTATAATCATACCAAGCTTGTTTCCAGTTACAAAAATAAACGTACTTGGGTTCAATTGCCATGAACTGGCTATTTCAGAAGGCCTCCTTTCAGGAGGCCTTCGTTCTATTCATTTCTCTGCCGTATCATTGATGAATTGTTTGAAAATCAAGAAGCAATGCAACACTGGCGAATAGGAGAAGGATCGTCAATGAGCATATTGGCGGCGCTTTTGCTTTGTTGTGTTTTGATGACTGGTTCAACGGCTTGGGCTGAGGTGATGGTTCAACATGAAAACAACGATTTCAAGATCGAAGTAAGGGGTGAAACAGTCGGGTCTGTTTTAGAGTTTTTTCATCGGGAATTTCGCACTACGGCCTCACTTCCTGAATCTCTTGCGAACCAACCGTTGGACGGGGTCGCAAAGGGGAGTAGCCTGCTACATGCCACACAGCGCCTGTTTCGTCGTTATAATTCAATTATTATTGATGATGGAAACGGGGGGGTGTCACATATTTCTTTGTTGCCCACGAACGCGCCGGAAGATTCCTCGCCACGAGATGGACAAGTCCGAGTGATTGGCAACATGGGCCAATATAACAGGCAAAAGTACTGGATGATTCATCAAAGTGTTGCCAATAGATGGCACGGCAAGCGGCGTTCTATGCCGCCGCATGGAATGTCGGCCCCATACACAGGGATGCCTTGGAGGGTGCGATAAAGACACTAGGAGACACGGATGCGCTTCACTCGCCTTGTACGGCCTGAAGTATTCTGCTTCGGATGAGCGGCCAGGGCGCCCATCTTGTGCGTCAGACGTGCGGATCGTTTGCGCTCCATCGGCAGCGCGCTGATTACCGCATGACGCTGTCCCACCGCATGCAACTTCCGGACCCCAATCCGGCCCTTCTCGTCAACTTTCCCGCACATGGCTCGCCTCCGCATTCCAGAATGCGGACGGCCTCCGTCTCCACGACAACCCGTAAAAATAGGTGTCGCCTTAGCCGAAAGTCGGACTTGGCTCCTACAATCCGCGCATTTCCGTCCTTATCTCCGCGCTTTCGTGCTTCGGTCAGGCGCTCATGAGGACGCCTTGGCGACAAGCTGAGTCAGTCCAGGAAGATTGCTCATCTGACGGCCCGCATCCCCAAAATTGGGGATGCGCCATTAGATGGGTGTTTGTAGCGTGTGCTGTTATTGATTGTTGGAGCCGCACGAGAGGCTTATCGGGCCAATAATCGAGCATTTCCTGTTTCGACGGCCTTTGGACATTGCGGAGTGTGTCCCGAAGCGGGATGGAAGGGGTCGATTGTTTGCTGCGATTCGATTTGTTCTTGGCTGATGCGTCCGTTGGGCCCTTCACGGCATTGGTATTTGCGCGAATTTTTGGTCAGAAAAAGTCATGTCGTTTGTGAGGAATGTTAGGGTGTCCAAGTTTGGAGGGAACATGATTTTAAATCGTTTGACATTGTTGGCTATTACGGTGATCTCCCTTCTTTGTGGCGGGATGTCCGTCAGGGCCGCCGATTTCAATGGCGATGGCAAGGCCGATATTCTGTTCCACCAGGATGCGACAGGCAGAAATTTCATCATGTTGATGAGCGGACGGAAGCTGATCGGCAAGGGTGCGGTGCCAAGGTTGAAACCTTCTTGGAATGCGGTTGGATTTGGTGATTTTGATGGCGATGGCAAATCGGACATCTTTTTTCGTCAGGCCGAAACGGGCAAGAACTTCATCATGCAGATGAATGGACGTATGGTGCTGAGCAAGGGCGCGGCGCCTGCTATTCACAAGTCCTGGAGCTTTGCAGGAACGGGAGACTTTGATGGCAATGGCACATCCGATGTTCTCTTTCGCCAGGCTGCGACGGGTAAGAACTATATCATGCTGATGAACGGACGCAGGGTGTTGAGCAAAGGCCCGGTCATGGCTTTGGGGAAATCTTGGGATGTGGCCGGAACAGGCGATTTCAATGGCGATGGCAAGGCCGACATTCTGTTTCATCAAGCTGCGACGGGTAAGAATTATATCTTGCTGATGAATGGACGCACTGTGCTGGGCAAAGGCGGGACGCGGGCCCTGGCGAAACCGTGGAGGATAGTCGGCACCGGCGATTATAACGGCGATGGCCGTGCGGACATTCTTTTTCGCCACCCATCGACGGGTAAGAATATTATATTTTTGATGAACGGTCGGAGACTTGTAAGCAAGGGGCGGCTGATGGCAATGTCAGCCACTTGGCATGTGGTTGAGGGGAGATATCTTCCTTTCATCATTTTACGAGGCTTTGGCGTCTCTCCTGATCCAAGGACGAGTTCCGTGGTCAATGTGATGTTTCACGCACAACGTGGAGATACCTTCAAATCAATTCGAAACCTGACAGTCAACGATGTGTTGGCCACGCAGGACAACCTTCCTATCGCTATCGCGGAGTCTTTTCTTGAGGTGCGGCCAGTAACCAATTTCCCGACAACGATCAAGACTGTGCTGCTTCTCGATACCAGCGGCAGCGTGTATGCCGCTGGCGGAATTCGCAGTCTGAAGGCGGCGGCCAAAGCGGCCATCGCAGGAATGTCTTCTGGCCAGCAAATGGCCATCTATTTGTTGGATCAGGTGCCGGCGAAGCTTTTGCAGGGGTATACCAGCAATCGGACAGTATTGAACAAGGCTGTTGACTCCATCGGCGTTACCGTCCCCGTGGGAGGACCCACAACCAATCTTTATGGTGCTTTGGATAGTGCGTTGCGGTCATGGACGACAAGCTTTTCGCAGAGCGGCATCACCTATGGCAATGCCATTCTGGTGACGGACGGGAATGATACGGCCGGAATCCAACCGCTTTCGACGGTTCTTGGTCTGATCAATAGCGCCCAAAAACCGGTCTATACCGTCGGTATCGGAGCAGGCATCAACTGGGCGACCATGAAAAAGATTTCTGCCTATGGAAAAGTTTTCAAGAGCAGAAACTTCAAGGCGCTCACGAGTACGATGAAAAGTGTCAATAACGCGATTTTCGATTATACCAAGGGTCTTTACATGGCATATTATGCCAGTCCGAGCCGCGCGGGAGTGCATACGCTTGAATTGAGGCTGCGGCGCAACAGTAATACCGCCCCCTTGACCTCTCGGGTGTTTGGAAACTTTGATGCGACCGGATTCACCAACCCGCTGCCGGTGCTTGAAATCAGCGGGCCGACAAGCATTCCTGTCGGCGGCAGCATTCGCTTGCGCTCCCGACTGCGCTGGTCTTTGTTCCAACCGCCGGTGACCTGGCGCAAGGGAGTCGATCCGACGAATGACATGCAACTGACTTCTGTTGGGGCGACAGCCAAACTGAAGTCCCTGAACGGAAGCGGCAAGGTGATCCGTGTGACGGCAAGCGATACGATGGGCCATAGCGCTTTCAAGGACATCACGCTGGAGCCGGATTACAGGTTGAGTGGCCTGAAGGCGACACCCGGTGATGGCCAGGTGACGCTGAGCTGGACTTCGCCTCTGGCCGGAACGCCGAGCGTTCGCATCTTCTATGGAACAACCCGAACCGTAAGCAAGAAGAGTCCCTATCTGACGGGATCAGGGGGCAGTTATATCCATGCCGGCCTGACCAATGGCACGACTTATTTCTATCGTTTGGCCGTGGTCAAGCCAAATGGAGGACTTGGGCCGCTGACGAAGATTATAAGCGCCAGGCCCATGATTCCCCGTCCAACCGGGCTGACTGCTACGGCCGGTGATGGTGTGGTATCCCTGAGCTGGTCGGCTGTGGCGGGCGCCACCTACGAGCTGTTCTGGAGCACGACGCCGAAAGTGACCACGGCCTCGAACAAGATTCCGGTGACTGGGCCAAGCTACACTCACACAGGATTGCAGAACCGCACTTTTTACTATTACCGTGTCCGCGCGGTGAAGGCTGGGGGCGCTAGTTGGTTATCGAAGATGGTCAAAGCCCGTCCGATGGTTCCGACTCCGACGGGGCTAACTGCGACGGCTGGCAATGGTCAGGTGTCGTTGAGCTGGTCGCCTGTGGCGGGCGCCACCTACGAACTGTTTTGGAGCACGACGCCGAAGGTGACCGTGGCCTCGAACAAGATTCCCCTGACGACGACCAGCTATACCCATACCGGCCTCTTTATTGGAAGAACCTATTACTACGCTGTTCGGGCGGTGAAGAACGGCAAGGCAAGTCGGTTGAGCTCGGTGGTTCAGGCAACGCCAAGCCTGGCAACACCGACGGGACTGCAAGCAGTGAGTGATTCCGGGCAGGTCACATTGAGTTGGAGCCAGGTGCCGGGCGCTCAATATCAAATCTTCTGGAGCACCACGCCCAAGGTTACGGCCAAGTCAAACATGATTGGTGCCTCCAAGATTGGGACCGCCACAAGCTACACACATAGAGGTCTGACCAATGGTGTCACCTATTACTATGCCGTTCGTGCAGTGATGAGAGGGGGGGCA
>RFGN01000527.1 GCA_003696645.1 Gammaproteobacteria bacterium
ATCGCCGTTTTATGTTTTCATGTTCCGCCAATTCTTCACGCAGGTGCCCGAGGAACTGGTCGAGGCGGCGAGGATCGATGGGGCGAGTAACTGGAAGATCTATTGGTGGCTGATGTTGCCGTTGAGTGGGCCGGTAATCGCCATTGTGGCGATCTACACGTTCATGTTTACATGGAACGATTTCCTAGGGCCTCTGATCTATCTCAACAGCCCTGAAAACAGGACCCTTACCTTGGCCCTCAATGCCTTCAACAGCAACTACGGTGTTAGCGATGTGCAACTGCTTATGGCGGCAAGCTTTGTGACAATGCTCCCCTGCATCATCCTCTTCTTTGCGGCTCAGCGGTACTTTGTCCAATCCACCGCCGCGAGTGGACTCAAAGGTTAACTGGACTGTGTCAGTTTTTACTTTCGAGGCTGAGCCCGGAACTGACATAATCTGATCACAGACGGGAATAGATAGCCTTCAGATCCGGTTATGGCATGACAGCGGGAGGTATGTCATGCCTATATCCCATGAAGGCGAATCACGTACTGAAGAAGCCTCGACACATCAAGACATCCAATACTGGACACCGACCAGGCTGATAGCTGGGCTGATCATGTCTGTGGTCTTGATGGGACTGGTGGTGTATGCCCAGTGGGATAATGTGGTCGCGATTTGGGGAGGATCTTCTCATCACGGTTCAAATGTAAGGGTTACATCGCCGGTCTTATTCAGTAATCTGTTTGACATAACCAATCTTCAGATCGATCGAACGCAGATTATCCATGGTGGTCCACCCAAGGACGGCATCCCTTCGATTACCGATCCTGAAACAGTTCCTGTGTCACAAGCGGATTTTATGCAACCGGATGATCGTGTCGTGGGAGTGACAATCAATGGAGACAGCCGGGCTTACCCGATCAAGGTGTTGAATTACCATGAGTGTATCAATGACGTGTTAGGAGGGGTTCCGATTGCTGTGGTATTCTGCCCGTTGTGCGATTCTGTATCCGTAGTGGATCGCCGTCTCGGAGAGAAGACCTATGAGTTTGGGATTTCTGGTTTTCTTTACAACTCGAACGTGTTGCTATACGACCGGACGGATCACGCATTATGGTCTCAGGTCGGGCTTGAAGCCGTAAGTGGACCCAATGCTGGAAAGTCTCTGAAGCATTATTCAGATTGGACCATAACCACCTTTGAACGCTGGTATGAGACGTTTCCTCAATCGAGTATTACCACTATGAATACGGGTTATTACGGTGCGGATCGTTATAACAGTCAAGCATATGCATCGTACTTCCAGACGGATAGGCTCATGTTTCCGGCGCAGCCCCGCAATAACGGGCTATTTCCAAACAAGTATCCTGTGATTGGAATCCGCTTGGGAGATCAGGCAAAAGCATATCCGGTTAGGGACATTTATGAGTCACATGCCGGAAGAGTGGAAGATGCATTTAACGGCGGGCGTGTGGTTCTTGAACATGACGGTGTGTCGGGATCGGTTCGTGTGGTGGAAGTGCCCGAAGGAGCGCAGGTCGTTCACACGTTCTGGTTTGCCTGGTACGCATTCCACCCTCATACACAGGTCTATCAGACGGATGCAGAACATCACGTCACAGATTAATCGAGGTATGGGGGTGTCAGGCCGCGTACTTTTTCCAGCTCTTCGGGGGTGAGTGTATTGTTTCCGGCCTCAGCATTGGCCAAGGCTTGTTCACGGTTTTTGGCGCCAGGGATGGCTGTCGTAACGGCCGGATGCGAGATGACGAATTGCAAAGCGGCCCGGGCCATCGTGCGATCGGGCCTTTCTAGAAACCGTACACGTTCAGCAATCGCGAGTTCCTTGAGAAACTGCTTGCGTCCCTCACCACTGTTCCATCGCTCTCTGACAGAATCGGTAAAAGTCGTATCGGCAGTGAATTTACCGGCACAGATGCCTTTTCGTAACGGACCCCGGATTATGGTGCCGATTCCGTGTTCATGGCAATAGGGAAGCACATCACGTTCTGCACTACGGTTGATATAGCTGTAATCGATTTGTGCCGACGTACATCGACCGTCACGATTGAAACCCTGGATCACGTCCAGACGATTGGATGATATCCCGAAGGCCCTGATCTTTCCTTTGTCGATCAGTCGGTCGAACGCTTCGAGAAATACGTCAGGCTCAGTACAGTCGCCGATGTGACACTGGTACAGATCAATGTAGTCGGTCTTGAGTCGAAACAAGCTGGAATCACAGCACAGCTCGACAGTGGCTGGGTCTTCATATGGTAGCGGTTTTCCGTATCGCCTGAGGAAGTTTCCCACTTTTGTTGCAATATAGACTTTGTCTCGTTTCCCTTGGAAAGCTTTACCGACCATGTGTTCCGAATCGCCGAACGGCAGGCCATAGGCATCAGCGGTGTCAAAGAAATTAACTCCCGCATCATATGCGGCGTTCATCGCATCAATCGCTTGGTCAATCTCCACCTTGCCCCATTGCCCTCCGATCCCCCAGGCCCCGAATCCTATGACGGACACATCCTATCCCGTATGACCGAGTTTTCGATATAACACCGCGCGATCCCTTCTATATGACGGTTACAGTACTGTTAAAGCATGTAGCATTACGGCAAATCTGTTCTTGTTCAGATTACCCTTTACACTGGCATTGTAGTTGCATAATATCGGATTGTCCCGGGGTGGGAGGCATTGCGATGGTAGGCGTAAACACGTTGTGCGCGAGGCATGTCGGCCGCTGGGCTCTCTCTTGGGTTCTTGTTTTAATCTGTGTCGCGAATGTTATTGGTGAAGTACCAGATCCGAAGCCTGGACGAGATCTAGCGAGACATGTATTGAATCGCCTTGGTTTCGGCGCAGCTCCCGGCGAAATTGACGAAGTTGTGAAAGTCGGATGGAGGGTATGGGCTAAGCGGCAGCTTGAACCCGATACGATTGATAACTCCGCATGCGATGAATATGTCAGGAAACACTTTCCATCACTAACATTGACGATGGATGATGTGTTTGTTCAGTATCGGCCGGCCTATCAGAATGATCCGCCTACGCAGGAAGAGATACGCAAACGTAATGAATTACGATATAAACTCAATCGTGAGCTGACCGGTTCGGTGATCTACCGTGCCGTACACAGCCAGCGCCGATTTGAAGAGGTGATGGCCGAGTTCTGGCGGAATCATTTCAATATCGATCAGAACAAGGATGAGGTGCAATATCTCGCGGCGCATTACGAGCAGACCGTCATTCGCAGGCATCTGTTTGGAAAGTTTTCCAATATGCTGTTGGCTTCCGCTCGGCATCCGGCCATGTTGATCTATCTGGACAACGATGTCAGTCAGAAGCCTCTGACCGATCGGGAAAAAAGCTTGATGACTCGCTATGAGAATCGTCGCTACCAACCACGATCGGTACAAGCTCTCGGTCGCCAGCGTGGATTGAATGAAAACTATGCTCGTGAATTGATGGAGCTCCATACGTTGGGTGTTGACAACGAAAACCGGCCTGGCGGTTATACCCAGCGTGACGTGACAGAGTTGGCAAGATTATTGACAGGCTGGACTGCAGGCCGGTATGGCGAATCCATGACCATGATGGCCGAGGGTGGGGGGTATGGATTCCGCTTTCGTGAGGATGTTCACGACGATAATCCGAAAGTGGTGTTAGGCATGCGTTTTAACGGCCGGGAGGGCGAAGCCGGCGGTATGCGATTTATCAAGGCGCTGGCTTCACATAAACAAACCGCACGATTCATCTCTTTCAAGTTGTGCCGATACTTGGTTCATGACGATCCGCCTGAGCAGC
>RFGN01000070.1 GCA_003696645.1 Gammaproteobacteria bacterium
ATCATATACATAAAAACGCCCATCCTTCCCTTGAATAAGCTTCTTCATCTTGTTTGCACTCTCTGGAGACCCAAAACTGGCAAATGTAGGTAGTCCTTTATTCTGCTTTTTAGGATCTTTTATAGAAAAATCTATAAAATAATCCCGGCTATCCAACCCGCCTTTTTCGAGCTGGTCCTTGAAACCTCGGTAGACCAGCAGATTTCCCTGGGAATGCATGGCAAAATTTGACCCGGACTTGCCTCGAGCATGGGTGACATCCCGGACAAATTCGCCCGTCTGTTTGGCGATGCCTGTGGTGCCACCAAACTTGTCCACTGCCGATTCCATCAGATCACCCAGAAGATGATGGCTGGGGTTATAGTTTAGCGTAAATACCGAGGAGCCGGTCTGCTGCAGGCCATTCTTGATGGCATCACCAATGCTGTTCATCATGCCATTGGTAAAGTTCTGGTAGGTTGCCGTGTCCCTGTTGATCTCGATCGACTCCTTGGAGACATACAGGGCATCCTGTTCATCGATTTTATTGATCACTTCCCTGTTCTGCTTAGAGAGCTTAGCCAATACCCCGCTCTCCTTGATGGGCACAAACATTTCGGGATGTTTCCTGACCAGATCGGAATCCTGTTTTGCAACCAATATCTGCTTGTGATTGATATCACCATCACCCAACAATATGGGCAGGTTCCCAAGGACTCCACCATGGGTCTTGTTGGATGGCAATGCGCCTATTGTATAAGTAGAAAGAAAGTCTAGCCCCTTTCCAATCGCCGCAATCATTTTATTGTCATCCCTTGCATCGGGTAGGCCCTGTGCAACTTTTTGCAGATTATGGCCGAACTGTCTGGTATCGTTGCGAATCTCGGCCCTGCCCTTTTCTGTCAGAAAACGGGTATCCAAGCTGCCGCTGAGCTGTCTATCCCGATTGATATCGTAGATATCCACTTGATGCCTGTTTATCTCTCTGCTGAGCCCTGTTGTGTCAGACGTTTCTGCATGCCCGACAACCAGCTCACCCTGCCCCAGCACTGCCAGTTGTTTGTTCAACCGGTCATGATTCCCCTGCTGCATCGAGAAACTGACTGTTTCACCACCGCCAAAGTCAGAAGAAAGCAACCTTGATATACTGCGATCATTCAGATAATCCGTCTGCAGACTGCCGGTGTGAAATGTAAGCTGACCATTGTCCTCGCCCTTGTCAGAAAGGGCAGCAATGGTCGCGCCCTTGAGGCGAGTTTCATCCAGGACGTTCACCTTGACTGTATTACCGATCAATTCTGTGCGTATGGTCTCCTGCTTACTGGAACGCTGATGACTGTTTGAAATACCGGCACCGCTGATATGCTCTCTGGAGGTGATGTTTGCATGCGCTCCTCGATTTTCCTGTCTGGATTGTTGGGTATTCTGGACCGAGGCGACCGTCAGGGAACCACTCTCTATGTCCAACGTATTCGTTGCACGAACTGTGGCACCCTGTATCCTTGTTTCTCCCTTGCCATTCAAGATGATATCCCTTCCGGCAAGATAGCTGTTGCGATGACTGATCTGCCGAGATTCCTGTTTCTCGCTGGACAGATCCACCGATTCCGAATCACCGCCCTTGCCATAGATCCCCATACTGGCATTGAAGTGCTGGTTCCGCATTCTTGTGCTGGAATCCTGCGTTTCACGGGCTGCCAGTATCTGCAATGAATCCCCCTTTATCGCAAGCTTTTGGTCTGCTAGGATATCACTGCCCTGAATCTCAACCTTCTCACCACGCAGGTCAATGTTTTTTGCCTGAATCGTTGAGGCCAATGCGGTACTCTGCTTTTCTGTCATGCCCTGCTGTTTCAGAGTTCCGTCCAGTTCCAGTGCGGCATTGAATCCATAGGTAGAGGTACTCTCTGCTGCCGTGGCCATGCTGGTGGTCATTGCAGCAAGCTTGCTCATCAAGTTCGTACTCGCCAGCGCAATCTGGGCCGTATAAAACGCACGATCCTGTTCCATTTCATCCAACAGGGCACGATATTCACTGACATCTGACTGGGTAACGCCCACCTGCCCCGCGTTCAGTGCTGCTTCCAGTGCCTGAAGCTTTTGACGATGCTGTTTGAGTGTTTGGCGGTATTGCGCATAGCTTGATTTGGCTCGGTTCAGTGCCTCCTTGGCGCGTTCTACCTCGGCAATGGCCTGACCAGCCTCGATATAGGTATTGGATGCCACCAGATTCAGGTCAGCTTCGCCTTTGCGATGGTGATAGCTCTTCTTCCTGGTTTCATGGGCCTCCTGGACCACCAGATTTCCGTCTGCCTGCAACTGCAGATCA